>CAZFLU010000021.1:0-9962 GCA_964519195.1 uncultured Planctomycetia bacterium
TGCCAGGCTTCAGGTGGAGCACCCGGTTACTGAAATGGTAACAGGTATAGACATAATAAAGGAACAGATCCGGCTCGCAGCCGGTGAAAAGCTTAACCTGAAACAGGAAGATATAGAATTTAAGGGAAGTTCCATTGAGTGCAGGATATACGCTGAAGACCCCGAGCACGACTTCAGGCCGTGCCCGGGAAAAATAACAGCTCTTAACCTGCCGGGCGGGCCGCGCGTGCGCGTTGATACTCATATATATTCCGGGTACGAGATCTCGCCGTATTATGATTCCATGATAGCGAAGATCATAACTCACGGCTCTGCCAGAAAAGAGGCAATAGCGATAATGCACAGGGCGCTTGATGAATTCATAATAGAGCCCATAAAAACAACCGCGTCTTTCCATAAAAGCGTCATGACAAATACTGCTTTCATAAGAGGTAAGTATTCAACCGCTTTCGCGGACGAATTTTTAAAATCGGTGAAATAAAAAAGGAGGGTTATATGAGATTTTTCAGGAGCCTAGCAGTAATATTACATACAGCCGTTTTCATAGCGATCGGAGCGATCTTGATCATATTGGCCCTTAACCTTCTTTCTTCCGATGACATAGTGAGCGCTGTAAACTACCTTTGTTCCGACCCGAACATGAAGCTGGTCTCGATCATAATAGGCGGCATCCTTATAATATCAGGCCTTATAATAGCCCAGGTAAATTTGGGAAAGATACAGATGGAAAAGACGATCGCGTTTGAGAACCCTGAAGGCCAGGTTACCGTATCGCTTTCAGCCATAGAAGACTTCATAAAAAAGACAGTGAAACATCTTCCGGAAGTCAAGGACATGAGATCCAGCGTGACAGCCAACAAAAAGGGCATCAATATCATATGTAAGGCAACTATCTTCGCGGATTCAAACATACCCGAAATAACCGAAAAAATTCAAGGCATCGTAAAAAGTAAGGTGCGGGACATGCTGGGGATAGAAGAAACTATAAATATAAAAATAAATGTGATAAAAATATCTTCTAAAGGAAAAGGCGAGGGCAATGCGTCCGGGCACGACTATGAGGAACCACCTTCAAGACGCATGCCCTTCGGTGAATGATCCAATTTACAGAAAACCACAAAAGGGGAGGTTAAAACTATGTCGGTTAAGAAAATAGGCGTGCTGACAGGCGGCGGAGATTGTCCGGGTCTTAATCCAACCATAAGAGCAATAGTCCGTAAAGCCATAAATGAGGGCGTTAAGATAATAGGTTTTAAGAACGGATGGAAAGGGATCATTGATAATGACATCCTCTCTCTCGACATGGGGTCGGTCTCGGGCATCCTTCCTAAAGGAGGAACTATTCTCGGAACAAGCAGAACTAATCCTTACAAGGACCCCAAGAGTATAGATAAGATAAAAAAAACCTTTAACGCTAACAAGCTTGACGCATTGATAGCCATAGGCGGGGAAGACACGCTGGGAGTGGCAAATAAACTTTTCAAGGAAGGGCTTAATGTTGTAGGGGTCCCAAAAACCATTGATAATGACCTCTCAAGCACTGATTTCACGTTCGGGTTCGATACCGCTGTTAATATCGCGACCGAAGCCATTGACCGCCTTCATACAACGGCCGAGAGCCATCACAGAATAATGGTCGTGGAAATAATGGGGCGGCACGCCGGCTGGATAGCTACCTACGCGGGCATAGCCGGCGGAGCTGACATGATATTGATCCCTGAGATACCGGTAGATATTGACGAAGTGTGCGCGACAATAAAAAAACGTCATTCGCGCGGCAAGGATTTCAGCATTATCGTGGTAGCGGAGGGCGCTAAACTTAAAGAAAAAGAGGTGCTCAAAACCGAAAAAAAGGACGCTTTCGGGCACGTATTGCTCGGAGGGATATCGCAGATACTGGCGCAAGAGATAGAAGGAAAAACCGGCTATGAAACGCGGGTAACCGTTCTCGGGCACATACAAAGGGGCGGGTCCCCCAGCGCTTTTGACAGGGTCCTGGCAACGCGTTACGGAGTGAAGGCCGTGGAGCTTGTCTTGAGCGGCCAATACGGAAAAATGGCGGCGCTGAAAGGCAATGACATAGTTGCCGTTCCGCTTGAAGAGGCCGTAGGAACGCTGAAAACAGTTGATATGAAATTATACGATATCGCGAAAATTTTCTTTGGCTAAACCGGAGATAGGAATGCAAAATAAAATAACAAAGCGCGTCAAAGAAAACCTTGAAACAGTGGAAACGCTGCTGTCAGGAGATTTCGCAAAAAGTATTGAAAAAATAGCCGGGGCCATGGTTTCTTGCATAAAAAAAGGGAACAAGATCCTTATTTTCGGGAACGGGGGAAGCGCTTCCGATAGCCAGCACTTCGCGGCTGAACTTGTCGGCAGGTTTAAGAAAGAAAGAAAGGGCCTGCCTGCCATGGCCCTGACAGCCAATACCTCCGTTCTCACGGCTCTTTCAAATGATTACGGATACGAGATCTCTTTCGCGCGGCAAATAGAAGCGTTAGGCAAAAAAGGCGACGTGGCCATAGGTATATCAACCAGCGGAAAAGCAAAAAATGTGTTTAAGGCAATGAAGAAAGCCGGAGAAATGGGTCTTGTGACCATAGCGTTATGCGGAAAAGGCGGCGGGGAACTGAAAGATGCCGCTGACGTTTGCGTTATCGTAAAGTCTGATGATACGCCGCGGGTGCAGGAAGCGCACATCCTCATGATCCATATTATCTGCGAGATAGTGGAAGATGAATTCGAAAATTAAATCCCTGAAAGCGATAACAGGTATTTCCAAGAAGCTTTTAAGATCCGGCAAGAAAACAGTTTTCACGAACGGTTGTTTCGATATTCTGCATTATGGTCATGTAAAATATCTTTCGGACTGCAAAAAAAAGGGAACCAAGCTGATCGTAGGCTTAAACAGCGATTCTTCGGTCCGAAAAATAAAAGGCTCATCGAGACCGATAACCGCCCAGAACGACCGCGCGCGCATACTCGCATCGCTTTCTATGGTAGACTACGTGGTTATTTTTCACGAAAAAACGCCCGAAAGGCTCATTAAGGCCATAAAACCTTCTGTCCTTGCCAAAGGCGGGGACTGGAAAAAAAATGAGATAGTCGGTAGCGCTTTTGTCGAGAAAAACGGTGGGCGAACGGCCCGCATACCTTTCGTGCCGGGGTATTCCACGACAAAGATCATAGAGCGCTTAAAAAATGCGTAAGCTTCTAAGGATACTTGACGCGAACGCCAATAGGTGCAGAGAGGGGCTGCGGGTTTGTGAAGACATCGCGCGCTTCGCGCTGTGCGATAAAAAAATAACGGCTTCCTTTAAAGCGTTACGGCATGCGGTTACAGCAGGTATCAAAAAACTCGAATCAAGGGCCGTTGTTCTATCCGATGCGCGGAATGCCGGCAGGGACATAGGCAAAAAAATAACAAGCGCGGAAAGAGACCGAAAAAATATTAACGATATTTTCCTGGCGAACATGGAGCGTTCCAAGGAATCATTGAGGGTGCTTGAAGAGGTTTCGAAACTGTTTAACGTAAAAATATCCTCTTATTTTAAAAAAATACGCTTTAGGCTATATGGCATTGAAAAACGTTCCAAAAAAAAGCTTGGTTCTTTACTGCATACTGGATAGAAGCGTTTTATCCGAGAAAGCAGCCCTTGAGCTGGCCCATAGATCGCTTAAATACAAATGTGATTTCATACAGCTCAGGGCGAAAAATATGCCAAGCTATGAATTGATAGCGCTTTCTAAGAAGATCGCGCGGCTTGCCAGAAGAAAAAATAAGTTCTTTGTCCTGAACGACAGGCCCGATGTCGCGTTGGCAAGCAATGCGGCGGGCGTGCATCGCGGAAAAGGAGATTTTTCCGCTTCAAGCATCAGGGCGCTTCTCGGAAAAAACGCCATAGTGGGAGAAACAGCGCACTCCTTACGCGAAACAAAGGACGCTGAAAGCGGCCGTCCGAGGTATATTGGCGCCGGGCCTGTTTTTCAAACTCCCTTTAAGAATAAATTGAAGCCCTGCGGACCGGATTTTATAAAAAGAATAAGTTCCTCTACAAAAATTCCGGTGTTCACGATAGGCGGAATACGAGCGAATAATTTAAAATTCCTTGACGATACCGGCGCTTCGGGCATTTGCGTAAGCAGGGCAGTAAAAGATGTTGACCGAATTTCAAAAAGGATAAAAAAATGACCTTGTTAGAACAGACCAAACAACAAAAAAGAATACCGCTTCTTACGCAAGTGGCAAAAATCGAAAATACCACCGAAGAACATATCAGCCGCGGTCTGGCCATGGGGACCGTAACTATACCCAGGAATAAGAACCGCGATCTGGAACTACCGATGGCCGTTGGAGCGGGCCTTAAGACAAAGGTCAACGCTAATATCGGTTCATCCAGAGAGTTTTCCGATATAAATTTTGAATTAAAAAAACTTCGCGTGGCCGAAAAATTCGGCGCGGACGCGGTAATGGACCTTTCCACCAGCTTTGACCTGAAACAAATACGCAAAAAGATCCTGAACGCCTCAAAAGTACCTATAGGCACTGTTCCCATGTATGAAATAGTGGTTTTGGGCACAAAAAAATATGGCAGCCTCAAAAAAATACCTGAAAGTTTTTTCTTAAAAACAATAGAAGGTCAGGCAAAAGACGGCGTTGACTTCTTTACCATACATTCCGGTGTTAACAGGCGAACTGTGCGGTCCGCGCAAGCGTCTGATAGGATCATGGGGGTGGTTTCCAGGGGCGGCGCTCTCATAATGGACTGGATGCTCGAAAGTTCCCGCGAAAATCCTATGTATAGTTTTTTTGACGAAATAATCGACATCGCCAGGGCATTTGACGTTACGATCAGCCTTGGAGACGGCATGCGTCCGGGCGCTATACACGATTCAACCGATCGGACACAAATAGAGGAGCTCCTTGAACTGGGAGAATTACGTAAAAGAGCGGTAAAAAAAGGCGTCCAGGTAATAATTGAGGGGCCCGGCCACGTACCGCTTAATCAGATAAAGGCAAACATCGACATGCAAAAATCTATTTGCGAAGGCGCGCCGTTTTACGTTTTAGGCCCTATAGTAACAGATATCGCTCCCGGATATGACCACATAACAGGAGCCATAGGGGGCGCGATAGCCGCTTGGTGCGGCGCTGATTTTCTGTGTTACGTTACGCCATCCGAGCACCTAAGGCTTCCTGACATTAATGACGTAAAAGAAGGCGTGATAGCATCCAAGATCGCCGCGCATGCAGCTGACATAGCGAAGGGCATCCCGGGCGCGATAGAAAAGGATAACGCTATGTCAAGAGCGCGTTCGTCGCGAGATTGGAAAAAACAATTCGCTGCCGCGCTTGATCCCATCAAGTGCCGGAACTACAGAAAAAGTTCCATGCCAAGTCTCGAGGATGTCTGCACGATGTGCGGAGAATACTGCTCAATAAAAATAAGTGAAAAATGCTTAAAGAAAAAATGACGTGCGGCTATAACACAATGGCAGTGTGTCGGCTTCCCAAGCCGGTTACGCGGGTTCGATTCCCGCTAGCCGCTCTGTTCCTTCTTATTCTTGCCGGCTGCGCCACTCCCTCTTATCATCCAAAAGATCTAAAGGCAAGTTCCGCCGAAGGTTTTTACCACGAGGTCCATAGGGGCGAAACCTTATGGGGCATATCGAGGACCTATAACGTTGACCTCAAAAAGATAATAAACGCTAACCGTCTGCCGGATGCCAGCAAAATAGAGGTTGGCCAGCTTATATTCATACCCGACAGCAAAAAGGCCTTATCAAAAAATACGCCTTATTACGCTAAAAAAGGCGAATCGTTTGTTTGGCCCATAAAAGGACGCGTGATATCATATTTCGGGTCAACGAAGGACCTTGTAAAGAACAAGGGCATTGATATCGAAGCGCATGAAGGCGCCAATATTATTGCCTCACGCAGCGGAAAAATAACTTTTGCCAGTAATCACTTGAAAGGTTACGGCAAAACGGTTATAATAGACCACTTGGATGGCTTCCAAACCGTTTACGCGCACAACTCCCAGAACCTGGCAGGCGAAGGAAGCGTTGTTAACCAGGGCGATGTAATAGCCAGAGCGGGAAAAACAGGAAGGGCCGCTAAGTCGTCTCTTCATTTTGAAATACGAAAAAATCACGAGCCGGAAAACCCGTTTTATTATTTACCTTAAAAAATGCTAACAGAACCAGCTGTAGGAAACACATTCTTCGGACGCGCTGACATACTGAGCGTTCTAAATAAAAGAACAAGCGCTCTCAAATCCGGTTACAGGCAGAACGTGGCGCTGACCGGCCAGATGCTCTCAGGTAAATCATCCATCCTGTATCAATTCCTTTACAGTTTGCGCGACACTTCTATTTTGCCGGTATATATCGAAGTTACGAACGAAAGCTTTGGTTCCTTTGCTCAAAGATTCATAGCTACTCTCCTTTATAACTACTTTACATCTTCCGGCAAAACGGTCCGGAAGGACACGGAGGCGCTTCTTGAACTGGCCTCTACCGAAGTGCCGCAAACCGCGCATTCTGTTAAAAAAGTCCTGTCGGACATATCAAAAAGATCCTTTACCGAAGCGTACAAGCGCCTCTTCAACCTGACCTCGGTGATCAAGAAAGAGACCGGAAAGTCGTGTGTTGTAATACTTGACGAATTTCATAATTTAGAGAGTTTCGGCGTTAAAAAACCTTACATGCAGTTCGGACAGATCATCATGGTGCAGAAAGATACCATGTACGTCGTGTCCAGCTCACAGAAACGCGTAATTAAAAGAATACTTTCGGAAAAACTTTCGCTTCTTTACGGTAATTTTGAAATGGTAGAGGTTTCCGGATTTGACGATAAAACATCGAGAGCTTTTATAGACGAAAAGCTCCGCCACGTGACCCTGCCGGAAGATTACGCGAATTACCTTATCGATTTTACCGAGGGCAACCCCTTTTATCTTGATGTTGTGTCGGGAAAGCTGCTGGAACTCGCGAACGCAGAAAGGATCTCGGTTATCGACGAAGGCATTATGATAAAAACATTCTCGTCTCTGCTCTATAATACGAACGGCACCATAAGCCAGTACTTTACGAATACCATAATGAGCCTGCTCGAAAAAGGGCTCCGGGAAGATTGTCTTGATGTGCTTGTCTTGATAGCGATGGGGCGCAATAAATTAAAGGACATAGCCAATTTTTCCGGTAAAAAAGATACAGCGACGCTTTCGCGAAAGTTAGGCAAGCTCATGGAGCTGGACCTTATAGCGAAAAACGGTATTTTTTATCAGATAGAGGATAAAATGTTCGCTTTCTGGCTCCGGACAGTTTACCACGCTAAAAAAACCACTTTGATCGATGATATCGTGAACAAGACGTCCGATTTTGAAAGCGAGATCAAAAAAGACCTATCCCTCTTCCTGTGCGAGATCGAAAAATCGGCTGGCCAGCGCCTTAAAGAACTTTTTTCCGCTTTTAACGGTGAATTGATCGAGATAGAAAAAAAGACGCGCCGCCTGCCGCGATTTATCAAAATAGAGACGCGTGAATACTCCTCCGGAACAAACATGACAAGCTACCAGAGCCAGACGCAATACTGGGTCTGCCACATTGCGAAAAGCAGGGTGGATGAGCCGGCCGTATCGCGATTGATAGAGGACTCCGGAAAAGATAAAAAGAACATAAAAAAACGTCTTTGCATAGCCCTTGAAGGAATAGAAAATAATGCCCTCCTCCTCGCAAAGGCTAAAAACATATGGGTGTGGGACCTCGCCGGGATCAATAATATAATGCGCCTGTATAAACATCGTACCCTGGTTAAAGCATGAAGCGCATAGGCGTTCTTTCGGATACGCACATACCTAAAGCAGCGCCTGATGTCCCCAAAGAGGTATATGAAGAATTTAAAGGCGTTGACCTTATCCTGCATGCGGGAGACCTTACTGAACTTTCCGTGCTTGAGGCGCTGGAAAAAATAGCCCCTGTAAAAGCGGTGTGCGGCAATATGGATACCGAAGAAGTAAGGGCCCGTCTTCCGGAAAAAGATACGATAATTATTGAAAAATTTAAAATAGGCCTTATACACGGCTATGGGCCGCCTTCGAGGCTTGCGGAAACGGTTTCCAAGGAATTCAGGGGCGTTGATGTCATAGTTTTTGGGCACGCTCATTCAACGATGAACGAAAAAATAAAGAAAACCCTTTTTTTTAACCCGGGGAGCCCTACAGACAGAATATTCGCCCCGTACAATTCCTTTGGCATTTTAGAGATCGGCAGCGGGATAACCGGAAAAATAATAAGGATATAAAATGGACAGGCTGTGGGCGCCATGGCGCGATGAATACATGATCCTAAAAAAGAAAAAAGGCTGTATCTTTTGCAGCGCGGTCCGCAATACAAAAAATAGCGCTGATAATTACGTTGTTGCCGAAAATGAGTTCTCCATGGCAATGCTCAATCTCTATCCTTACAACAACGGCCATGTGCTGGTAGCGCCAAAAAGACATGTTAGGAGCATTGAGCTTCTTAAAGAAAACGAGCTCCTTGGTCTATTGAAACTTGTTAAACGGCTTAAAAAAAGGATCGATAAAACCCTGCGCCCCGCAGGCTATAACATAGGCATTAATTTGGGGGCGGCAGGAGGAGCGGGCATTCCCGGGCACTTGCACATACATATTGTCCCTAGATGGCAGGGCGATACTAATTTCATTCCTGTAATATCTGACACAAAGGTTATTGCGTATTCTCTTAAGAAGGTTTATAATTTATTAAAATATGCTGACAAGGCGTGACATAGAAAAAGAGGAGAACATTGTCCTGGCTCCGTATGCTGCCAGATCAGGAAATACGAAGGGCCGGGCGCATGAAGAAAAGGAACATCCTTACAGATCTGCCTATCAGCGCGATAAAGACAGGATAATCTATTCAGGCGCTTTCAGGCGGCTTGAATATAAAACACAGGTCTTTGTAAACCATGAAGGGGATCACTACAGGACCAGGCTCACTCACACGCTTGAGGTGGCCCAGATAGCCAAAACAATAGCCCGCGCGCTCCGGCTTAACAGTGAACTTGTGGAAGCGATAGCCCTGGCGCATGACCTGGGGCATACGCCTTTTGGCCATTCCGGGGAAGAAGTTTTGGCAGAGCTCATGAAGGACCATGGCGGCTTTGACCATAACAGGCAGGGGCTTCGCGTAGTAGATTTTCTTGAGAAACTATATCCTGATTTTCCGGGATTGAACCTTACTTATGAAGTGCGGGAAGGAATAATAAAGCACTCCACTCGTTTTGATAAACCCGGAACGGTGGGGGCGTTTGGATCTTACGGCATGGCGACGCTTGAGACCCAGGCAGTCGACATGGCCGATGAAATAGCGTATGATAATCATGATCTCGATGACGGGATCAGCAGCGGCCTCATAGAAGAAAAGGCGCTTCACGCTATACCTTTATGGAAAAACACTGCGGCGTCCTTAAAAGATTTGTGGCCTAAAAACGCGAGTGAAAAAATAAAGAGAGCGCACATTATAAGAAGCCTGATAAACGCGCAGGTTACCGATGTTATACAGGCAACCGAAAAAAGGCTTAAAAAACTGAAGATCAGGACCTGCAAAGATGCGCGCGAGTCGAAAAATAAGATCGTGGGATTATCGGAAAAAATGGCTAAAAACCGCGTGCCAATGCGGGATTTTCTCATGAAACGGTTATATAATCATTATCGGGTCGTGCGAATGTCAAAAAAGGCGTCCAGGATAATAAAAGATCTTTTCGAGGCGTACAGCGATAACCCGGCGCAGCTGCCTCCGGCTCAATCGGGAAGATTGCGGAAAGAAGATAAATTTACCGTCGTATCAGATTACATAGCCGGCATGACCGACCGGTATGCTTCCGATGAATACGGAAAATTATTCGACCCTTACAAAAAAGTCTAAGCATGAAAGAGCATCGAACAACAACCATA
>CAZFLU010000022.1:0-9926 GCA_964519195.1 uncultured Planctomycetia bacterium
GGATCCCGTGTCTTTGATGAAATACGCGCTCAAAGATTCAGCCGAAGTTAATATTCCTATGGATATAAAAGAGCAAATGGGAATTTTACCGGCTGACAAGGGCGTTATTTCAAGAAAAGCAAGCGCTGACCTGCGGGATAAAGAAAGAAAACCTATTTTCGATTTTCGAAAAAAGAAAAAGAAGGAAGAAAAATCATAACAATGAAACAAATACTGATAAACGCCGAACCATTTGAAAAGCGCGTTGCCATAATAGCGGATGGCACGCTTGAAGAGTTTTACTCCGAAAGGCCTGATTACGCGAGAATGGCAGGTAACATATATAAAGGCGTCATCGAGTCAGTGGTGCCGGGGATCGGAGCGCTCTTTGTGAATCTGGGCACAGGAAAGAACGGTTTTCTCTACATAAAAGATTTTGAGGGAAAAGGGGTGAACACGCTTCTCGACGAAGAAGTGGAAGTAGGCGCGCGTTCTTCGGATAAGCCCCAGGCCAGCAAAACGCCTAAAAAAGGCATGGAAGTCCTGGTTCAGGTAGTAAAAGAACCCATAAGTACGAAAGGGCCGCTTCTTACAACCGATATCAGCCTTCCGGGAAAGTACATAGTCTTCATGCCATTTAATGATACTGTGGGCGTTTCGAAGAAGGTGGAAGACCAGAAAGAACGCGCGACGCTTAAAGAGATGCTTAAGAAATTGTACCGGCCCAAAGGCGCGGGGTGCATAGCGCGAACCCAGAGCATAGGCGTGAAAGAAAGAAAAATAGAGCTGGAATTCAAATACCTTAGCAAGCTATGGGAGCGAATAAGGTTTAACGCGGAAAAGAGTAAAGCCCCGAGCCTCGCGCACCAGGAACACGGCCTTCCGCTTAGGATAATAAGGGATTATTTTGACGAGAACACTGAAAAGGTGCTGGTTGACTCGAGAGAAGAGTATAAAAATGTTTATAAATTCATTTGCTCCATAAATCCTGATATCCGGAAAAGAATTTTCTTTTATAAAGGTAAGACCGACCTTTTTGAAAAATTCGGTATAGAAGAAAGCATAGAAGCTGCGTTTAAACGTAAAGTATTTTTGAAAAGCGGCGGCTACCTGATCATAGAGCAGACAGAAGGGCTCTCGGCAATTGACGTCAACACCGGTAAATTTGTCGGTAAGCGGGACCCTGAAAATACTGTTTTCAAAACAAACATGGAAGCCGCCCAGGAAATACCGCGCCAGGTCATGCTTAGGAACATAGGCGGCATAATAGTCATTGACTTCATAGACATGAATCGCAAGGACAATAGAAAGCGCGTGTATGAGACGCTTGAAAAAGCCTTTCAACACGATAAAGCAAAAATAAACATACTTACGATCTCGCCCATAGGTCTTGTTGAGATGACAAGGCAGCGCGTTCGGAAAAGCCTGGAAAGCACATCCAGCATGGAATGCCCGTATTGCAACGGGATGGGGCACATAAAGACTCCCACGACTATAGCCATTGAAAGCTTGCGAAGGCTTAAAAAGACCCTGATGACCAAACGCTCTCACCACATATCTTTAGTCGCTCATCCGGATATTGTGCGGGAAATAAGCGCGAATTTCGCTAATTTCATACGGTTCCTGGAGAAGAAATTCCGCAAAAGAATAACAATAAAAACTGACCAGAAATTACACGTGGAAGATGTTTATTTCGAATAATTCAAAAAAAGGCGCCGGGCTTACCGAAGTGCTATTTTCTGTTTTCATTATCTCAACTGCTATTGCGGGAATTCTTGTAATTTTTGTGCAGACCATAGATGCTTCAAAAAGAATAAGCTATGAATATAATGCAATAAATTTGGCCAAAAGCAGAATAGAACGCGCGCGTACTAATATAGCCGCAAACGGTTTCAGCTCGCTAATCGATCTTGATGAATCAGGTTCTCCGACAATTTTAGATGCAGATGGCGCTCCGGACCAAGATGGTGATTTTAAGCGTGAAACAACAGTAACCACAAATTATAACGGTGATTCCAGATTGACAAGCATAGAAGTTTCCATATTTTATAAATACAAAGATGAATGGCGCGATTCCTACCCCATCGAGATAGCAACTATCTTAACTGACATACAATGAATAAAAAAAGTCTAACAGAACATAAAAAAGGTCTTACTTTAGTGGAAGTTACAACTGCTTTTGTGTTAGGCGCCCTCCTTTTAGTAGTTGTGATAAGCATGTGGTATTTTGCATACAAAAATTGGACAATCGAACGCGTTAGAACCAGCTTAAGAGTTGACTTGGAAGTTGCTATGGAGCGGATAAAGAATGAGGCAAGACTTTCTAGCGCTACGTATTTGAGTGGTTATCCGCTAGATGGAGCAACTTATGAAGCCATAAGCTTCCCGCTTCCCGATCTTGATAGCAATGGATTCGCTCTCCTTGACGCTGATGGGAACATAGACTGGGAGACCAGCGTTATCTATCATGTTTACAATAACCCGTCAACCGGAAAAACAGAGCTTAGGAGAACCGAATTTTCCGATAACGGGGTTTACCTTACGAACGAGGACTACAGGGAAACTCAGCTTGTTAATGTAGTGGCTAACGGTGATGGTTCAGAGGGGCCGAACTCTGCTAATGCAAATACAAAAGTGGTTTTTGAAAATCTTGTAGATTTTATTATTGAACCTCAAGCACGCATTTTTGACGGATATAATTCTACCCTTCAGCGTAGTGATAATGTCGAGTTTGGCAGTATAAAGCTTGAACCCGGAGAGCATATTTTTAAGTTTGAAGTAGTTGGAAAAAATGAGAATTCAGCGGGTTATAAAATGGGAGTAGATACCATTAGCATAGCGCCAAGCGGTTGCCAGAGGGAAGGAGAGGCGCTTGCTATTTCAGATGACTCAGGCGATAGCGCAGCTAAAGTATACCATCAGGACTGGAGTGGGAAAAATTATCTAAAATATTCGTCAACCGGTGTCGGCGATCATATATCTTTCGCCCTTAATTACGATTCATGGCTTGAATCAAATTTTTATGCTTTTGCTAGAGATAATATAGTTATTTCTGGAGACGATCTTCTTCTTAAGCTTGCTACACCTAAAGAAGGAAGAGATACAAGTTGGCAGGCAGCTCTCCAGACCGGAAATGATCTTGCGGTGGAAGACGCATCTTTTTCTGCGCCTGTTACAATTAGAAATGTTTTAAAACAAGAAAGTATTACCATACCATCAGACCAGAAGCTTGTGAGGGTAAATTTTTATAATCAAACTTCATCAGATATTATAATTTCAAGTGCATATTTAGCAAAACGTTCAAGCGATGATGATGCGGCAGATGAAACATCTGTGCAGCTATATTTCAGCAGCGCTCCAACAGATATAGGCGAGGAAGAGACAGAAACTCCAGAAATAGGTGGTACGCCAGGAGTAACTCCTGTTAGCGTTGCAGTGCCATCCGGACAGTATGTCTATTCCAACTGGGTTGAGCAAACATGGGCTAGCGATTCAGATTACCTGGTTACTTTTTATACGAATTCTGATCCGATTGTTCTAAGCTCTTGGGCTGATGCCGATAGCGCAAATTCATATTGCTGGTATGGCGATCATGCTTCCAACGAAGTTTGGGACGATGGCGGCGCGGGGGAAATTTTTCAAACAAATAATATATATGCTACCGAAATCGTTGAAATGTGGAAGAATACCGGTAGCACTCTGTCAGTTGTTTACGATACACAGGTAGATTCAGTCGCTTACAACACTGTTGATTGGGACCAATATTTACCAAGTGGCACGAGTGCGACAATATCCATAAGGACAAGCCCAAATGATGATATGAGCGGAGCTACGAGTTGGCAAGCTGTTAGCAAGGGGGGTTCCATACCTTCTGCCCTTGACAATAAAAGATATGCGCAATTTAGAGTCCGTTTTGATACTGACGCTCCTTATAATGAATTTCCATGGCTTGATAACATTGAAATAACATGGGACGGCTATCCCAAAATGTGCGACATAAGCGGTTATTTTACGCAAGATTCGGATTATGGCATGATCAAGCTAACGATAGATGATAAAGAGTTAACAAAGGGTCTTGATTTTACTATGCGGCTTTATGATAGCGTTCAGGGAGATATGTATGAAGCGGGACTTTCAACTGAAATTGAGCCGCGCAATACGGGGAAATAATGATTTTTTTTTATTTTACTAAAAATAAAAAAGGCGCTATATTTCTAACGGTTATGGCAATATCAGCGCTTCTTATAATGATAGCTGTGAGCGCCTCAAACATGCTGCTTCAAGATGTTCATATGATAAGACGTTTAAAGCATTTAACGCAGGCGCAGCTTGTAGCTGAAGCAGGCGTAAGCCAAGCGCTGGCGACCTTAGCGCAACAGGGATTTTCAGCAAAAGATAACGCTGCAAATTTCCCATCAACTTCCTTTGGACCCGGCAGCTTTGATGTGACTGTTATACAGTCAGGCGGACGCGTGCTGCTTTCGTCAGAAGGTATAGTGGAAGGTGTTTCTAAAACAGTTTCCGTGGAAATCAAAGATGCTTATCCGACCGCGTTGAATTACATAATGTCTGCCGGAGGGGATATTACTCTAGCGGCACTTCTTTCGGATGTGGAAATCGATGGTGATATGCATGCGAACAATCGGGCAGACATCTATAATGTGATAGGTGATAGCGAGCTTGTAGTTACCGGTACCGCAACTGCGTCGAATGATAAAGTTTACGCATATACTTGGAAACTGTTTTTTTCGACTAGCATATCAATAGACGGCACCGTCTATACACCAAGCGACTGGGGTCTCAATACGCATGAAATAGATGGAGGAGCTGTTCCGGTTACTTTTCCATCATTTAATTTGGCGTATTATAAAGCACTGGCTCAAGCCTCAGGTGATTATTATGCTGAAGACACAGTTTTTGGTTCTCATTATTCAACTACGGATTTGGAGCCAGCGAATGGTATTATATATGTAGATGGAGACGCGGAATTTCGCGGTACATGCAATCTTCACGGCGGCGTAGTTGCGGATAGTATAAAAATAACGAATAAGTGGAAGTTTTTTCAAGGATGGAGCAGAGGAAGACTTGCGCAATACGATTCAGGTCAAAACAGGAACGTGATATTAAGTAAAGGGACCGATCCGACAGATGGCATAAGAGTATGGGGTTATCTTGACGTCTTGGAGGAAAATAGTCCTGGAGGCGCATTAATTTACGCAAAGAATGATTTTATTACACAAGACGTTATTGCGCGCGTTGATGTGCGAGGATGCATAATCGCTGAGAACGACCTGGACGTTGGTACGGCAATCGCCTATATAGATTATACTTATAGCAAGGTTATTCCAGACGGTCTTGTAACTGGGCCCGGAGGCGTACCTTTTGAAATTGTAAGTTGGAATAAGTAACGATACGCTTTTCCCCTTGACAAATACGCAGCTTATGTTAAATTAAGAGGCCTTACAGGAGGATGTAAATGTACGCGATAGTTGAGGCAAAAGGCAAGCAGTTCAAAGTGCAAAAAGACGACACTTTTATAATAGACCGCATAAGCGGGAAGAAAAACCATATTGTAAAGTTCAAACATGTCTTGTTCGCCAAAGAAAAGAACAGTTTTCACGTGGGGGAGCCGTATTTAAAGGACGCTTACGTATCATGTGAAATAATTGACCATCCCAGGGCAAAAAAAGTGGTCGCGTTCAAATATAAAAGGCGAAAGAGCCAGAAGGTCAAGATAGGCCACAGGCAGGACCAGACAAAACTTAAAGTTACGGAAATACACGTTTAGATCCGAAATTCGAATATAGAAATCCGAAACAAATCCAAAATCCGAATTGAGAAATAGGGTTTTTATATAGTTTCGAGCTTCGGGTTTCGAAATTAACATAGTAATGGAGACTATAAAATGGCACATAAAAAAGGATTAGGAAGTTCCAAGAACGGACGCGATTCCAACGCCCAAAGACTGGGCGTAAAGCGTTACGGCGGGCAGGTTGTCACGGCCGGCAGCATACTCGTGCGCCAGAGAGGCACGCCATTCAAGCCGGGCAGCAACGTGGGCCGCGGAAAAGACGATACGCTTTTTTCCAAAATAAACGGGGTCGTACAATTCTCTTCGCAGCGGATAATCAACGTCTTACCGAAATAAATGCTTATCGATCAGGCCCGCATCCACGTCATAGCAGGGGACGGAGGTAAAGGCTGCACCAGTTTTTACCGCGACCGCGCTGTTCGCAAAGGAAAAGCTAACGGCGGCCCCGGAGGCGACGGCGGTAACGTAATCTTCAGGGCTGATAAAAATACGCGCACACTTCTCGATTTCAAATTTAATCAATACTTCAAAGCCGGCCGCGGGGGGCACGGCAGTTCTAATCATAAAAAAGGTAAGCGCGGAGAGGAACTGGTGATACTCATACCTCCGGGCACCATTTTAAAAGATTCAAGCACCGGACTTGTTTTAAGGGATGTTGTTGCCAGCGGAGAATCCGTTATTGTGGCGCGCGGCGGCGAAGGCGGAAAGGGCAACAGCCGGGACCGCGAAGGGACAGACGGTTCTCCCGGAGAAGAAAAAGATATATCGCTCGAGCTTAAGCTTATTGCCGATGTCGGCATCATAGGCTTCCCTAACGCGGGGAAATCGACTTTTATCTCAAAGGTTTCAAAAGCAAGGTCGAAGATAGCGAACTACCCCTTTACGACAAAAGAGCCGATCCTCGGTGTTGTTGAAACGGATGACGAGGCCTTTGTGTTCGCTGACATGCCCGGGCTCATAGAAGGCGCGCACTCGGGCAGAGGCCTTGGCGACGAATTCCTGCGCCATATCGAACGCACTAAGGTTTTACTTCACATGGTCGATATTTCCGCGACAGAAGGGCGCGACGCGTTTTCAGATCATGAAAAGATCAACAGGGAGCTTGAGCTATACGGAAGAAAGCTTTCGAGGAAACCCCAGATCATCGCGTGTAATAAAATGGACGTCTCCGGAGCGCCGGAGAAATTTGAAAAATTCTCGGAAAGAATAAAAAAAAAGGTCTTTCCCATATCCGCCGCAACAGGAGAAGGCGTGGATGAGCTTTTGAATGAGATATTCAGCGTAATACGCAAAACAGGTTAAAAATGTACAAAAAAATAGTTGTAAAAGTAGGGACAAGCGTTCTTAAGGCAAGCTCGACAGGCATTGATAAAGATTTTATTTCAGAACTTGCGCGCCAGATATCGGAACTTGTTTCCGATAAGATCAAGGTCGTACTTGTAAGTTCAGGCGCTATCGGCGCCGGCGCGGGCCTTATCGGGCTTAAATCACTGCCGAATTCCCTTTCAGAACTTCAGGCGATAGCGTCCATAGGGCAGAACGAACTCATGCGTATTTATAGCGAAGCTTTCGGAAAAGAAAAACGCGTGATAGGCCAGATCCTTCTCACGCAGGAGGATTTCAATGACCGCAGGCGCTATCTTAACATAAAATATACGATAGACGCTCTTTTTGAAAAAGGCGCGATACCGGTCGTGAACGAGAATGATACGGTCTCAACAGAGGAAATAAAATGCGGAGACAACGACAGGCTCTCGAGCCTCGTGGCGGACCTTACGGAATCGGACGCGCACATAATTCTCACGGATGTCGACGGTGTTTATGACAGGGCCGGGGAAACGATGAGAACGGTGAATGAAATTACAGAAGATATAAAAGCGCTGGCCGGTGAAAAATGCTCCGCATTCACTAAGGGCGGGATGGCAACCAAGATCGAAGCTGCAGAAAGGGTTACGAGCGCCGGCATAGACTGTATGATCGCCAACGGAAGGACCAGGAACATACTTAAAGCCGTTCTTAGCCGAAAAGCGGCCTGCACTTATTTCAAGGCCAAACAAGTTAAAAAAGGAGCTAAGAAACGATGGATAGCGTATTCTTCAAAAGTTAAAGGAAGCGTCTTTGTGGATGACGGGGCCAAGAAAGCCCTGGTTTCGGGGAACAAGAGCCTTCTATCTTCCGGTATAATAAAAAAGGAAGGGTCTTTTAAAGCAGGGGACGCCGTGTCGATCAGGGGGTCTGACGGCCATGAATTCGCGAGGGGGCTTGTAAACTATTCATCAGGTGAAGTTGAAAGGATAAAAGGGCTCAAGACAAAAGATATCGAGAGCGCTCTGGGATACAAGGACCACGACGAGGTTGTGCACAGAGATCACCTTGTTGTCCTGTAAAAAAGGATATTAATGGAGCTTCATAAAGACATAACATTGATCGCCGCTAACGCCAAAGAAGGCGCGAGGAAGCTCGCGACTTTTTCAACTGACGCGAAAAATAAGGCCCTGTCTGAGATCGCGCTCGCTATAATGAATTCAAAGGCAAGCATCTTAACGGCAAACCGGGAAGATTTGAAAAGGGCCAGGGCTAAAAAGCTTTCCGGCGCTATAATAGACAGGCTTCGCCTGGACGATAAGAGGATAGCGGGCATGGCGGAGTCGATCGAAAGTGTTGCGAAACTGCCTGATCCGGTAGGAAAGATAATGGGAGAGACAAAAAGGCCCAACGGCCTTATTATAAAAAAAGTAAGCGTGCCCATAGGGCTTATCGCTGTTATCTATGAATCGCGGCCGAACGTTACGGCGGATTGCGCCGCGCTTTGCGTAAAGTCGGGCAACGGCCTTATCCTGCGGGGGGGCAGCGAAGCCATAAGTTCAAATCTTGCGATCTTTGCAGCCATCAAAGACGGCGCTACAAAAGCGAATTTGCCGGAAAATTCCGTAAGCTTTATCAAGACAACTGACAGAAAAGCGGTTGACGCGCTTCTTTCGCTGGATAAAATAGTGGATCTTGTAATACCGAGGGGCGGCGCGTCATTGATCGAAAAAGTCACAAGGACCTCAAAGATACCTGTTATCAAGCACGACAAGGGCGTATGCCATGTTTATGTTGACGAATCCGCCGACCTTAACATGGCCGAAGCTATTTCTTTCAACGCGAAAGTGCAAAGGCCGGGCGTATGTAACGCGATGTAAACGCTTCTTGTGCACGAAGAGGTGGCCGCGCGCTTCTTACCGTCCTTAGCTAAAAAGCTCAAGGAGGCTGGGGTCGAGATAAGAGGCTGTGAAAGAACGATGCGCGTATTAAAGGGCATAAAAAAAGCAGGCCCTGCCGATTGGGACACTGAATACCTGGATCTTATACTTTCTATCAGGGTGGTAAGAAACTTCGATGAGGCCGTTGAGCATATAAATAAACACGCGACTTCACATTCCGAAGCCATAGTGACCGATGACCATAACAGGGCAATGGAGTTCGTGAATAAGATCGATTCAGGCGCTGTATACGTAAACGCGTCAACCCGTTTTACGGACGGTTATGAATTCGGAAAGGGCGCGGAAATAGGGATAAGCACGAATCGAATACACGCGCGCGGCCCCATGGGCCTTGAAGAGCTTACGACTTACAAGTATGTTGTGTTTGGGAACGGACAGGTACGGGAATAATGCGAATAGGCGCGCTCGGAGGCACATTTAATCCTGTTCATTTGGGGCACATTCATATTGCCCGGGAGGCGAAAAAGGCGCTGCGTCTTTTAAAAGTGATATTCATTCCTGTTTTTATCCCGCCTCACAAGAAAGCAAGACCCGAGGCTTCTCCCGCGCAAAGGATGGCCATGCTGCGTCTGGCGTTAAAGGGCAAAAGATCTTTTAGTGTATCCGGGTATGAAATAAAACAAAGGCAAAGATCTTATTCTATAAGCACGGCAAGGTATCTTAAAAGAAAATACGGGAAAAGCGCAGAGATATTTTTTATCGTAGGCTCTGATTCAGCGGCGGGCATATCATCGTGGAAAGATATAGAAAAACTTTCAAAGATCGTGAAATTCGCGAGCCTGCCCAGGCCCGGCTTTCCGATGGCTGCGGTATCGAAGAACCTCTTCGCTCCGCCTCCTCCGAAGCAGCACCCCGTCAAGAGCGTTCAG
>CAZFLU010000023.1:0-9402 GCA_964519195.1 uncultured Planctomycetia bacterium
ATCAACTATTTTTTTATTACTTTCTTTCTCTATTTTTTTGAATTCGGTTTTATTTAGCCTATTCTTTTTATAGGACATTTCTCTTTCTATAATACTAATATCCGTTAGCATAGCTTTTATTTTAAAGAAGGCTTCCGTGCTTTTAGGATTATAAATTGATTCACAAATCTCGTGCGCTTTATCAAAACTGGTGGCGTTACTATAAGCTACGGCTATTAATAAAGATACTTCTTTATCCACGCCGGATAACTTTTCCGCTTGCTCTAAAATGAAAAAGGCTGTGCCAAAATTGCCTGATGAGCTTTCATGGTTTGCTAAATTAATCAATTTTTTACCAGCTGCTAAAGGGTCTCGACGATCAAGATCTATACTACTTGTATGGCTTTGGCGCACGTTGACAGCTCTTTTAAGCTCGTCTATCCTTCTTGTCGAACGTTTTTGAGCTTCTTTTATTTTACTCATTACATTTTGAGAGTCGATTTCTCTTGTGCCTTTTATCTTCTCATAACCAAGAGTGCGATTAAGTTCTTCTATTTGTTCTTTTGCTTCTTTAATTTTTTTACTACCATCACGGCTTTTTGCTAACTTTGTTAGTTCTTCTTTAATTTTTTCGCATCTTGAAAGCAAATATTTCGCTTCGGCTAAAGATGTGGCAGCTTTTACATACCGGTCTACCCCCTGTTCCACAACATAAGGCTGTCCTGTTATTAAATTAAGCTCCTCTTTCCTTTGCCCTTCTATCCGGGAACGTAATGCTTGCGCTTTGGCAGTAATGTCATTTATGTTTATTTCGCCAGAGTCATAGTTTTCATCTTCTATGTTTTTATCTATAGAATCTATTATTTCAAGCGCTTGGCTTGTATTGCCTATGTCAACATGCGTCTCAGCAAGTAAAAGAAGATGTTCTGGGTCTCCGTCTGATAGCTTTACTGCTTTTGTTGCTAGGTCCAGCGGGGTCAGTATAAATACATTCTCATTATAGGAAGATCTTAAAACAATATCTTCTCCTTTTAACGCAAAAGCTGCGTATATATTGGCTATATTTTGCTCGGAGCATTCCGATATATCAGCTCCATGGGCAAGCGCTTCTTCGTTATATAAAAGCGCTTCTTCGTTATTTTTTTCAAAAATAGCGCAATTTCTCATTCCAATAAGCGCGCGTGTGTTTTTACTGTTTTCTGAAAGTATCTTGCCGTATTCGTCTTTGGCTTTCGAAGCATTACCTTTATTAAGATATATTGTTCCTCGTAAATTATTTATTCTCGCTTGTACTTTATCCGGTATGGGAGAATCTTTCCCTCTTAAAAAGGCATATGCTCTCCTAATAAGGCTTCTCGCGTAGAATTTTGATATCTCGGATTCTGCAGTTTTAAGTCTTTGCAGTAATATGTCTAGATTTTCTTTTGCTGGACCAGTTGGAGATTCTTCGAAGAGCAACTCCTCATTAGATATTAAATTAAAGGCGTTTCTTTCCCTGTCTTTATTATTACTTCTTTTCCAGGCTCGTATTATTTCCATGCGCGCGGAAGTTATTTTGTCTTTTATATTATTTTTTTCATCAGGAGCTTCCGCCATATCAAAAGCTGTATTATAAATGTTTATTGCTTTTTCATATTCTTTTTGTGCAATGTAACTAGACCCTAACTTTATATATATATCCTTTCTCTGCATGCCGCCTTCTATGGCCTCTTCGTAATACTCACTTACTTTTTCAGCCCTTCTACGGCTCATCTTTTCCCTGTAAAGCTCCTCAGCCATGCGGTAAGCCATAAGTCCTTTAAAATATTTTTCGGCATTCGCGTCCAGATATCGCCTTGCTTTTCTTTCTTTTCCCTTGCTCATATATATAAGGCCTAAGCCCTTCTTGCAGATAAGTTCAATATTTCCTTTCTTCTTCTGCCATCTTCTCAAGAAACGTTCCATGGCGCCTTCGGGATCGTCGATATTCCCTTTGGAGATAATATTATTCTCTAGGTACAGAAGAAGCTCTTCGAAAAAGAATTCTCTCTCCGTGTTTAAGATGTATCTATTATTATCAAGCGTGAGTTTTTCAATAACGCTACCCTTTACTTCTGCGCCGCTTTTTAATATCGAGTTAACGAGCTCTCTATATTGCGTTCCAGATCGAACAAGAGCATAACGGAGCTCACCATTACGGTCCATCGCGTTAACCGCGTTAAGAATGAGTTCCACTTTTTTCCATAAATTCTGGTAATCGGACACCTTTTTGTCAGATGCCCATTGTAGATACGAGTGAATAGTGTTTCCAAAAACCTGCATCCATCTTTCTGCTATCTCATCATTAAATATGTATCCGCTTATTATGATCCTATTTAAATTATCAAATGCTTCTAGGATTACTTCACCATTTTCGCTTTTTGTTTTAAGTTCGGCTTCCAATAACATAAAAGAAATTTTCTCATCTAAATCAAGAGCGCCTAGATATTCTTTAGCCTTTTCTGCGCTATCTATAGCTTTTTCGTTATCGGATACTTTTTCGTAGTGTTTTGCGAGTAATATGTAAGCTTTTGCGCGCCACTTATCATCCAAGTTTTCCGTGTCAAGAAGCGCCCTAAGGCCGGCCACAGCTTCTTTTGATTTCCCGGTCTCTATTAATGCTTCTTGCCTTTTTAAAAAGGCGACAATCTTTGAAGAGTCATCTTTTATGCTATTTAAAGGATTGCCATCCTCAAGTTCCTTTTGTAAAGAAGCCTCCTCCTCTTTTAAAGGAGCGGTAAAGCGTGATGATCTTTTTTCCTCTCTTCTTTTTATTGCGTTCTTTAACCTCTCAAGCTTTTCTTTTTTCTCACCCCATTCTTTTATTTCGTCGGATATTCCATCAAGTGCTTTTGAGTTTTCTAATGCCTCTTGCGCTGTAGGAGTGCTTGCAGGTAAGGCTTTTCCTTGTTCGAAAACATTATTAGCCAGCTTAAGCCAAGCCTCGAGATCGCCTGCTTCTTTAAAGTAATAATTTGCCAAAAATCTGTAAATTTCTTCTGAATCTTGCAAGATAGATCTATCTTTCGCAAGGGCTTCATGGATATCTTGCGCGGCAAGCCTGGTTAGGCCTTTATCCCTATAAGCCAGACCTCTTTTATATCTGGCGTTATTGTTTTCAGGGTCTAGCGCTATGGCCATGGATAAATACTCTATTTTATCATCATGAGACTCTTCATTTTCCGAAACCCGTGTATATGCGTCCGAAAGCATGAGATTTATCCTGATATCTATATCTCCTATTTTAATTCCCCGCGCTCGCATTTTCTCAAGTAAGGATATTGCATGCTGAAGATCCCCCAAATCAAGCATGAGACGAATCCGGAGAAGCTTATTTTCTAATATATCTTTTCGGATGCTTTCTCGTTTTTTAGACGAAATAAAAATAATTGGTCTTACAACGTAAGCTTTGAAGAAAAATCTTACTTTTAGCCCCCATAAGAGGCGTTTTCTAATCTTTTTTATTTGGTCAAGTTCTAGATTTACATTTTCCTCTCCTGTTTCTTTATTCGCGAGATTTTCAGCTTCATCAAGCATCTTGAGCATTTCAGCAACTTTCTCTGTTCGTACTCCAAAAAATCCTATCTTTTTTCGTATCATTTGCAGAATTACTGAGACTTCTTTTTTGATTATGGAATACTTTCTTTGCAGTAAGGTTTTATCTTTGGTGTTACCTATAATGTTCTTTTCTTTATTTATCGCGTCTCTTAGGCTCTCAAGGTCTCCTGTCTCTTCAAAAATAGCGTACAGCTGGTCATGCGCTTTTTGGTTTTTGCCTTCAGCATCTATGGCTTTTAATAGATAAGCCTTTATTCTCTCCCGCTTCTCTCTTGATATCCATCTTCTAGCTGTGGTGGAAGTCTGAATAACAATGGCAGCAGCCATCATCCAATGCATATTACCCGTATATACGCTAGTTACCGCGGAAAGCATGATTAGATTTGGGAAGAAAATTGAGCTTACCATAAAAAGTAAAGCCCCTGTCAGGAGAATAATACTGTTTATAATAACGGCTTTTTTGGAAAATACACGCATATCAAATGCGCCCGGTAAGGTGTTTGCCAGAATAAGATAAATAGCGGATGTCGCCTCTTTCGATTTTTCTATGCGCCTCGCTTCCTTGTAAGCCTGACGGGTTTTGCCCAGGGCATAATAGACTTCGGCTCTTAATTTAAGCGCTTCTTTTTCTGCTTCAGGAACTTTATATAAAGGAGCCTTTTTTTCCTTGCTCAAGAAGCGGCCTAACCGGGATGTGTCTTTTTTGTATAGTATTTCGTCTAAAATCGCGCTTGATTCTGCGCGCAGTTCCTGCGCTTTAGGCTCGTTTCTTTCGCTTATTATATCTCCTTTTCTATTTAATATTTTCGCTTTTAGCAGTAAAAGAGGGGCATTATCATTATGAATAGTTATAGCTTTCTCAAGCTCTGAACTCGCTTTATCAAGCAGCTTTTCTTTTTCGTCTTCGGTTTCCGCGTTTTCTGACCTATTGTATAAGAAGCCAGCCTCTTTCTCGCGCAGCGCGTAAAGCGTTTCCGTATCTCCGGCAACCATTCTTAGCTCTACAAGTTTTTTATATGCATCATAGGCCCAGCTGTTTTCTTCACCTGCATTTTTTTCGTACGCTTTTTCATAAAATTCCAGCGCTTCCGAATGCATGCCTTGCCTTTCATGTAAACTTCCTAACTTGAAGTAAATTTCCGGGTTTTCTAGGCCGCTTTCTAAGGCTTCTTTAAGAAGCTCAATAGCTTTATCCTGTTCTTCAAGATCTGTACTCATGTAATATTGACCGGCTTCAAGCTCTATTGATGTAGCTGCGTCATAATGGTTTTCGATTTGTTGTCTGAATTCTCTCTTTTTTGATTCGTCTTTTTGATAAATGTTGATCATTTTTTCTCGTTTTTCAATATCCGTCATGTTTTCCCATGATTTTAATGAAAAACGACTATTTCGTATTAAATCAAGCGTTTCACCAATCTCAATATATTTAAGAGATTCCCTTATAGCGTTTATTTTAGATTCCACTTCCGCGGCTTTTTCAAATTCGGAAAGTTCTTCTTCCGGGCTAGCTTCTAAATCTTTTTCCTTTTGAGCAGCGAGTGCTTCTTTTACCGCAAATTCATCTATAATATATCCGTTTCCGGGAATCTCCTCGCGCCCTTCAAGGTTAAGTTTTCTATGTATTCTTTCAGCCAGTTTCCAGCGCGCTATTTCGCTAAGCGAATTATCTTTGTTGGATATTTCTAATAAAAGATCAAGCGATGATGCCGCCTCTTCCGAGGTTAGGTAATCCAGAAGAGACATCGAATTAAGACTTATACTACTACCATCTATAGATATCTCTGATGTTCGCGGGTTTCCGTTTAGTAATGCTTTTTCTAATTCCTTCTTCCCTTCCTCTACTTTGGAATCAAATTGCTTTTCGCATAAAATAATTTTTGTTCTTTCTAAACGTTTTCGCGCTTTATGTTTTGCTTTCCTATTTCCCGAAGAAGAAGCAAGGTCTTGAACTCTTTCTTTTAAATTTTCTATTATAAATAAAAACTTATCCGGGCCATTATCCTGCGATCCGGAAAGAAGAGCCAGGCTCTCTATGGCTTTATTGATATTCTCCTCATCTTCTTCCGTAGCTCCGGAAAGATATAATACGTATTCTTTAACTGCTTTATCAAAATTCGATGATTCGCTTTCACCAATTTGCCTAGTAGCAAACTCTAATTCTTCTTTTTCTTTTTTTACAAATTCTTCATTCTTTCTTTCTAGTTTCTGGATTTCCAGATTTATTTTTTCTATTTCATTCTCATTTTTCTTAGACTCTTTTTTACGCATATCTATCTTTTCTTTCAGATCCGCGACTTCGCCATTTATACGGATTTGCTTTCTTCTAAGCTTATAAAGCTCTCCAACATAATCTTTTGCGTTTAGCGCTCGTTGAAATCTCTTAATTCGAAGTTTGAATAATTCGTTCTTTATCCTTATTTTTTCCACTTTTTTTAGTGAAAGTTCTCTCTTAAGGCTCTCTATATCCTCTTTAAGTTCTTTTTGTTTGACATTTAATTTATCGCCTTCTTCATACTTTTCTTTTATCTTAAGGCGCAAATCATCGGCTTTTTCTCTGGCCGCTCTATATTCCATTAAGCGCTCTTCTGCGATCTCATAAAGAACCTTGACATCTCCTGATCTTGCGCGTTTTTCCGCATCAAATGCTGCTTCTACAGCTACAAGTTCATCACCATATATATCCTGCATATTGTTTTTGTTCTTATATGCCCACGTGCGCATCAATCTTTCTTCTTTTTTAGCCTCGTCTTCTTTTTCTCTATTCCTAAGATTAACTATGAGCCTCTTGTAAAGTCGTATTATTCGATCATTAATGTCCGGAGCGGATTTAGAATTTTCATCGTTATTTTTCTTTTTTATCTCTATTATTTCTTTGAATTTATTAATAGATTCCCTTGTTTCTTTTTCAGCGTCCTCATCCTTGCCTTCCGCGGCAAAACTCTCAGCCATTCTGGCGTGACGCTCTGCTTGTTTTTCCAGCGCTTTTTCGTATTCTTCGCTTGCCTTTTTTTTGATTTCTTCTCTAACCTGTCGCAGAATTTCTCTTTTTCCATTTATTGCTTTCTTTACTTTTCCGATTGCTTCTGAGAGATTTTTTTCGGAATTATCTATATCTAAAGAAGCGATAAAAATAAATAAATTATAAAGTTTTGAGAGATATATATTTTTCTCTTCATGAGTTCCTGATGCCCTGTAAAAAAGGGCACTACAATTTTCATTTATGGCGTTTATTAGATTTACAAGTTTCGCACTAATTTCCTTTTTTTCGCTCGCCTCTTCCTGTAATTTTTGAAGAGTTTCTTTTAAAAATTTAAAAACATTTTCTAAACGCTCTGTGTCATTATTCGCATAATCGTCAAGAAGGCTTTTTATGAGCTTTTTGGTGAGGGTTTTATTTTTCGCGTTTTCTAGAATAAATTCAGACGCTCTTTTTTCGGCTATCTCAAATACTATTTGACCGTCTTTTTCGCGGCATAGCGTAAATAGTTTTTTAATTATTATTAATTTAACTTCAGGATCTTCGATTGAATCAAATATTTTGTTTAGCGCATCAGCATAATACGTTGGGGTAAGTTTTTGTTCGGCAGTAGTGAGGCTTTCTATTATTTTTTTAATTTTTTCGGGAGGCAATCTAGGCAATATGCGCATAAGAGCTTCCGTGCCAATAAGCGAAATTGGCTCTTCTTCTGAAGAGGTAATAAGTTTTAAACATGCATTTGCATATCTATCAACATCGCTATCAGATGCTATGGGTTCTTTCGTCTCTTTAGATGCCTCTATCTTTTTATTTATACTTATTCTCTCAAGAATGGTTATGCTTAATACAAAAGCATATATCTTATTGTTCCCTTGTAGCCTGCTATTTACATCGCGCAAAAGTTTTCTAAGATCTGCCGTATCTATGTAGGCGTTTTTCAAGATAGCCTTAAGGCTTCTTAGCGCCTCCATACGTAATTCTTCGGGTAATTTATCGTCTCTTAGAATATTTATGAAAATTTCGTTTATCTGCTCTGTCGTTATCCCTTTTCTTTTTCCTTCGAACTCTCTTACGCTCTCTGATTTTTTAGAAAGTTCGCTTTCGCTATAACGCGAATAATTTGCCTCCGCCCAATAGATCATTAAAAAATCTAATATAATTATTTTTTCAATATCTTCTATCCCCTGTTTGTCCAAGGAATTCATTACTTTAGTTTGCGCTTCATCATAGTCTATGAATAAACCGTTGTACTTATTAGCGGCCTTTGCGATAGGTTTAAGCTCTTCATTTATAATATTATTAATAAATATGTCTTTTTCTTCTTCATTTAAGTCTTCACGTTTTGCCTCTCTTATACGAATTATGACTCGCTCAATATAAAGATTCTGCAGATTATCAAAGAGGTTAGCTATCTCTCTGCGCAAGTTAGCTATTTCCCTTTTCTTCTTTTCTAATTCTTCTTCCTCATCTCCTGCATCTTCCAGTTCCTTGAGCCGTCCTTCTTTCTTGCTAAGCTCGCTATTAAACTCGTTAAATTCTCTTTCTGCTATTTCTATGCGTCTTCGAAGCGATCTGTCAGAGATACCTTTTCGCCCTTTCTCCATCCTGGCTATATCTGCTATTCTTTTAGTTTCTGCATTAGTTATTATTTGTCTTGCCAGTTCGCTTTCTTCTGAAAATTTCTTTACTTCCGGTATAAATTTTTCAAAAATTATACCCCTGGCTTCTTCACCTTCATCAGAATATAAACCATCTTCTTTTATGTTTTCATAAATATTATCCGCGCTTTCGCTTATTACAAAAAGAAGATTATCTCTCCTAGCTAAATATTCTTCTTCCTCCATTACCTTTTTGTCCAATTTTTCTAATATCTTAACGGCGGCTCGACCGTTACTTATTAGATTTTTTTGTCTCATAGACATTAAAATAATTATTCTCATCAAAAGTCTTAAGAGCCACCATTGCCAGCCCTTTCTGTAATGCTCTATGTTCTCCTTGCCTAGCCTGAGCTTATCAGCAAGGTTCCGCAGGAATATAGATGTTACTCTACCATCATCTAAATAAGTGCCATCAGGATCCCTGCTTAAAATAAGAGCTTTTCTTAAATACTTTAAATATTTTCTGTTAGCGGCCTTTCCTTTCATTTTTTTGTAGGCTTCTGCAATATCCATATACTTATCTATTAATTCTTTTCTTAAATCATCGTTCTTATCATCATTAAGCTTTCGTTCTAGTTCTTTAGCTTGCTTAATCATAATATTAAGAGGCGGTAAAACAGGTTCTTCCTTTTTAGATTCTTCTTTATCCGGTTCGGTTACTTTTTCTAATTCCCCGCTCATTTCTCTTACGCTTTCTTCTTCTTTTGAGAATTTTGCTTTTTTGTCCTCTAAATCATTATCACTATCTTCTTGGTTAACTAAAACACTGGCTAAAATTTCGTTGTATAAAGAAAATTCTCTTCTTCTATCTTCCGGAACATAATAATATGGCTTGTCTTTCTTGTCTGAAAGCACGGCTCCATCAGCATCAACTACTTCTTCTTCGGGTAAATATGAATCTATTTTCTTTCTTAAAAAATCGGCTAATTTTTGGTTTTTGTTTTCTAGTTCTTTTTTGTTCTCTTGTGATGTTTCAAAAGAAAGTCTTTTGTTTATTACCTGCGCAAGTATAAACAGGGCTTCCGGGGAAAGCTTTTTGAATTTATCCTCTTTGAAAATATTTCTTATAATAACATCGGCATTGGTAAGCCCTTCCCAAGGATCGTTTTCACCATTTTGCATCCTTATGTATATCTTAAGCAAGTCTCTTTGTAATTTTATATCATTGTTTTCTTCTTTTTCAAAAAATGCTTTGTCTTTCCGTTTGTATAA
>CAZFLU010000024.1:0-9383 GCA_964519195.1 uncultured Planctomycetia bacterium
TTTCTTCCCTATACGCTATACGCTATACGCTATACGCTTTTTTTATTGAGTCGTAAATATTTGAAACCCCGAATATGATTCCATGCCGTGTTCGCCTATATCAAGCCCTTTTAGTTCTTCTTCCCTTGTAACGCGTAGCCCCATTGTCTTTTTTATAATGGTAAACACGATGCCCATGGAAACAACAACAAATATAATTACGCTTGTTACGCCTAAAGCCTGTATAGCAAGTTGCGAAAATCCTCCTCCGTAGAACAAACCATCATTGGCTAGTCCCAGCGATTTTTGTCCAAAAAGGCCTATAGCAAGCGTTCCCCATATGCCGTTAAGCCCATGAACAGGCGCGGCTCCCACCGGATCATCGATCTTGAGTTTATCAAGAACCACTACCCCGAAAACTACCAATACCCCGCCCACTCCTCCTATAATTATGGCGGACCATGGTTCGACAAAAGCGCATGGAGCGGTAATGGCGACTAAACCTGCAAGGGCTCCGTTCATAGCCATTGAAAGGTCCGGTTTACCGAACATTTTCCATACTGTTACCATCGCGAATATGCCTCCGGTCGCGGCGGCTAAATTCGTATTTATGGCAACTCTCCCTATAAGGCTGCCGTCACCCACGCCCAGTGTTGATCCGGGATTAAATCCAAACCATCCAAACCAAAGTATAAATACCCCAAGCGAGGCAAGAGGTATAGAGTGTCCCGCTATAGCGTTCGCGCTGCCGTCTTTGTTATATTTTCCGACGCGCGGGCCTAAAATTATCGTGCCTATAAGCGCGGCAAATCCTCCTACAGCGTGCACCACTGTTGAGCCTGCGAAATCAGCGAAGTTAAGGCTTGCGAGCCATCCTCCTCCCCATATCCAGTGGCCCACAACTGGGTAAATAAAAGCGGATATGATAAAAGAATATATAAGGTAAGCGGAAAATTTCATTCTCTCTGCCATGCCCCCCGCTACGATCGTTGCCGCTGCTCCGCAAAAGGCTGCCTGGAAAAGCCAGAAAGCGTAAAGCGGAATGCCCGCTCCTGATTCAGCTCCATGCAGAAACCAGCCCTTTAACCCCATAAAGGAATTGCCCGGGCCGAACATAATGGCGTAGCCAAAGATAAAAAATCCTAAAGAGGCCATGCAAAAATCCAGAAAATTCTTGGTCAATATGTTGCATGTATTCTTGGCTCTGATAAATCCTGCCTCTACCATTCCAAAACCTGCCTGCATGAAAAATACAAGAAAAGCTGATATGAGCACCCACACCGTATCGAGTCCGGTTTGAAGTGAAAGTAAAGTATTTTCATTCATTTTTAAGCCTCCTTTTAAGTATTAGAATGCAGCGCTTATTTTAACGCCGCCATAAAATTCTGAATCATACTGTTTATCTAACGCGAGGGAGTAATTCACATCCGGTGAAATTGTGAAATATTTTAACACGGGTATGTCAACTGATCCGGAGAAAAGCGTGTTGCTGAAACTCCGATCATATCCCCACTGGCCGGCGTTATAACCTGTTATAATTCCAAGATTCAGGGCTATGTTCCCTGGAAGCTGAAATGTATGCCCCCCGCCGAATTCCAGATAACTGCCGGCTCCGGTGTCAAAATCATAATAATACGTAATGAATGGCTGAAATAACGTATCGTAAGACGCTCCTATATAGAATTCGTGTGAATCATGAGCGCCCTTTTCGTCATGCTCAACTGTCGGAAATGTATAATAGGTATAGCCTGCTGATACGCTAAGCGGATCCATGAATTTAAAGATGCCGCCCCCTGTCGCAAGCTTCTCCCTAAGTTCCCCTATATTAAAGGTATAATCGAATATATAATCCCACTCGGTAAGCCTGTCGGTATCTCCTGTGTCAAAATTTCCCCACACGGAAAATGTGAACCCTTTAAGGATTATAGAGCCTCCCGGCTGTATTACAGGGTCGTCCCCGAGATTTTGCCCTCGGCATATATATTTAGTCTCAAAAGCGACTTCAGCCGATATATCAGGCGCCCAGTCGGGTTTTTTTATATCAGGCACCCAATCCGGATTTAAAACATCGGAAAACGCCGGAATTTGCGTGATCTGAAAACTTAAAAAAATAAAAAAACTTAAAACAACCTTTTTTGACATCTTTTCCCCTTTCTTAGTTTTACCAAAATAAAAAGGCACCCTTCGAAACCAAACTTTGGTTTTAAGGATGCCTTCATTGGCTATCTTTACATATATACAAGTATATACGCTATCTTTTTGGTAACCCGCTCCCGGTCCCGGTTAATTCTTCCTTGAATCCGGCAAGCTTTTCCCTTATTTTCTTTTCTATCTTCACAACCATTACGTGCGATATTCCCAGCCTTTCCCCTATCTGGCGCGTTGCAAGCTCCTCGAGAGATAATAAAAATACTTCTCGTTCGCGGCCCTCAAGACAGTTCACAATGTCATCTACAAGGACCTCTACCACAGTAAGGCTAAAGTGATTTTCCGGATCAGCCATTGATAAGCTTTCTTTTTTTTGACTTTCACCGGGCCCCATATCCATGCTGAAAGTTCTGGAATCGATCTTTTTAAAAGCAACGCGGATGTAATTCTTCAAGAAAAAGAAGCACCCCTGCAATATATAGCTTTCGGTCTTGCCCTCTATCTCATCCGAATTGAACTTATCCCAAAGATGAATAAGCGCTTCCTGATACAGGTCGTCTTCGTCAAAAGATCCGAACCTATAATTTACTTTTTTTGCTATCGCTTTAAGCTTCGGCGATATTTTTCGTACCAGCTCTTCGAATTTCATAGTTTACCTCAAAAAAAATACCCTTTCCGCAGCAATATGTCGCTGCAAAAAAGGGCCTCTTTGCTCTTTATATAATAAAAATCCCGGCTTTTCTTAGCCGGGCTTCATTGCCTTTTGAACCTCATTGTTGAATATATTGTATCGCTTGCCGCGTATAATGTCAAGTGTTAAAAACGTGTTTTTTGCCTTCCAGTATCTCTACAAAGATATCCGCTATGTCAGGATCAAACTGCTTCTTCTTATTGTTCTTTATCTCATTTATTGCGTCGGAGAATTCCATTCTCGGCCTGTAGGCCCTGTCGGAAGTCATCGCGTCAAACGAATCCGCGCATGTTATTATGCGCGCGAGGATGGGTATGTCTTTCCCCTTGATGCCTTCCGGGTAGCCTTTACCGTCATAGCGCTCATGATGATATTTTATTGCCGGTATCCCGGGTTCGAGAAATTCAAGGTTCGCCAGTATTTCTACTCCCCTGGCGGGGTGCCGCTGTATTTCAGCCATTTCAGTAGCGGTTAAGCTTCCTCTTTTGTTCAGTATAAGGTCAGAGGTCGCTATTTTTCCTATATCATGAAGCCTGCCGCAATAGGCAAGCATTACCCTTTCCGGTTTCGGAAGATTCATAACGTTCGCGATATCAAGAGAGTACTTAGTTACCTTTTCGGAATGGCCCGACGTGTAAGCGTCGCGGGCTTCGACAGCGGAAACCAGTGATTTTATGGTATTAACGTACGCGACAAATACCCGTTTATGTATCTTGATATTATCTATCAGGATCGCGACGTGATTCGCGAAGTTAAGAAGAAGCGCCGTGTCTTGCTTTGTAAAACCATTTATTTTCTTATCATATACCGTAATTGTCCCAAGCACATTTTGATTCAGCACTATTGGAACACATACAAGAGAGCGTATACCTTGTTTCCGCAGGGCGTTTTTAAGTTTGACTTCATGTTTTGACAGAATATCCCCTACCAGGACCGGTTTTTTTGTCTTGGCCACCCTGCCGGCTATTCCGGCCCCTAATTCCAATATGCCGTTCTCGGCATATTTTTTGTCCAATCCTATTGTAGCGCGCGGTATAAGAAGCCTGCTCGATGTATCTAAAAGGCGCAGGTTGCATATTTTGGAATTTAAAAGCGTGGGAGCTATTTCTATTGCCTGATTAAGCACGGTATCGAGTGAATTTTTCTCTGAATATATAAAACGCCTGTCCAGCTTTGATATGAAATCAAGCTCTTTGGATACAACGCTTAATTTATTTTTAACCTGCGTGTCCGTATTTATCTCATCGGTAACGTCTTCAACAAGCTCCAGGACCTGAATTATGCGGTTTTTAACGTCTTTTATAGGAGTGGACGTGATCCTGAAATGCCTGATGCCCTTCCCTTCCACAAAAATATTTCTTCTCAAGCTTACGCATTCATCCATTCCGTATTTGAATATCTTTTTCGTAGGGCATCCGTGGCAGACCTTAGACCTTTTTTCATATATCTCATAACAATATTTTCCTCTGTTTTTCTCAAGCGGCCCGAACCATGATGACTGCGTTTTGTTATACCAGACTATCCTGAAATCTCTGTCAAGTATCGAAAGGCCTGCTGTTATGGATCTTGTTATGATATCGGAAGTAGGGTCCTCTTGATAGGCTTTATCGGTTTTCGCGAGCTTAGTTTTTGGCGATCCCATTTTAACACCGCCTGATTTTAGAGAAAAAAATGAGGCTTTTTCTCGCCTCTATTTTAGTATACCTGGCAAAATGGCCGTAGTCAATACTGGGATCCGCATTATTGCAATTCTTTTACAAAACCCTGCGCATACCCTGTCAGGTCCCGGACCTGCCAAAGGGTCAGAGGTTCTTGCGGACTTCGTGGGAAAGGATTATGGCTTCTGCGATGTCTTTCATGTGGACGCGTTTGTCCATGCTGGATTTTCTTATGATCTTATACGCTTCCTCTTCACTGAGGTTTTTTTCCTTCATTAGAATGCCTTTTGCTTTTTCGATCTTTTTTCTTGAGTCCAGCTCTTCCTGAATTACCTTTGTTTTCACGATCAATTCCGTGTTCTCAATGGCAACCGCCGATTGGTTCGCGACCGCGCTTAAAAGGTCCACGTCACTTTTTGTGAATTTATACCGGTTTGTCGTGTAGCAATTTATGACGCCTATCACCTTTTTCTTGACCATCATTGGAACGCTTAGCATTGATACGAGCGCTTCTTTCTGGGCGAGCCTTTTTTCTTTATACCGCGCGTCCTTTGTAACATCAGCTATAACTATGGGTTTTTTTTCCTTGGCAACAAGGCCTACGATACCTTCGCCTATCTTTATAGTCCTCTCTTTTAAGTACTCTTCGCTCATGGCCTGCGTTGCCCGTATCTTAAGATCGCCTGTTTTTTCATCCAAAAGCCAAAGCGCGCATATCTTCGCTTTCATTACGTTCGCTGTCAGAGTAACTATAAGCTTGAGCACATCTCCAAGGTAAAGCTCCGAGGTTATTGCCCTGCTTATTTTATTTAACGTATCAATATATGCTTTGTATGATGATTTAGGCATTGTTACATTCTGAACAACATTTCAGCGTAAGAAGGTAAGGGCCAGCGTTCGGCAGGCATGATGCCTTCAATCCCGTCAACATAACTTCTTAACGCGTTCATGCTGTCTATTATTTTTTCGGTATCTTTTGTTTTCGCGCATTTTTCCAGGTCTTCCACGCTCGAGCACGCATCTTCTATTAGCGCGCTAACGTTCTTAAAGAGTTTCGTGATGCCTTTTGAGGCAAGTTTATTCTTTTTGAGATGCTCGAGATTTTCCGCCAGTTCTCTCTGGTAAAGGACCGCAACCGGTATTATCATGGTCCTTGCCATTGTTAAAGCGATACTCGCTTCTATATGGATCGTCTTTTCATATTGCTCCATGTAAATGGCAAACCTTGAAAGAAGCTCATTTTTGCTAAGGACCCTCTGCCTTTCAAAAAGTTCGATCACCTTTTTTTCTTTTACTTCTTCGTGAGCTTCAGGCGTTGTCTTCAGATCAAGAAGGCCTCTTTTTTTTGCTTCCTTGTGCCAGGCTTCCGTATAATTGTCCCCGTTAAAAAGTATCCTTTTGTGTTTTTTTACGATATCCTGAAGAATTTTCTGAAGCTTTTTATTGAACTCTTTTTTACCTTTTTTGCTTTTCTCGAGTTCGGAACAGATCTCCTCAAGCGTATCCGCACGTATTGTATTCAATATTATATTCGCGGTTGCGCAGCTTTGGTTCGACCCGACCGCGCGGAACTCGAATTTGTTCCCGGTAAACGCGAAAGGAGAGGTCCTATTCCTGTCAGTCACGTCTTTCGGAAGTTTCGGAAGGGACGTAACGCCTATTTCGATAACCCCTCCTTTTTTGGAGCTCGTTGCTCCGCCCTTCTCGATCTGCTCTATAACGTCCGTAAGCTGTTCTCCTAAAAATATTGAAAGTATGGCAGGCGGGGCCTCGTTCGCGCCGAGCCTGTGGTCATTGCCGGCTGAAGCGACGCTTGCTCTAAGTATACCGGCGTATTCGTCTATGGCTTTCATGAGAGCGCATATGATAGTAATGAATATGGCGTTTTGATGCGGGTTATCTCCGGGGTTCAGCCAGTTCTTTCCGTCAGGCCCGCATATTGACCAGTTATTATGTTTTCCCGAACCGTTCACTCCGGCAAATGGTTTTTCATGTAAGAGGCATACCAGGCCGTGTTGTTCGGCTACCTGGCGCAATATTTCCATTGTGAGCATGTTGTGGTCCACGGCCAGGTTCTGCTCCTCGAATACAGGCGCGATCTCGAATTGAGCCGGGCAAACTTCGTTGTGCCTTGTTTTGGCCGGTATGCCAAGCTTCCAGAGTTCCTTGTCAAGATCGTTCATGAACGAAATGATCCGCGGTTTGATCGCCCCGAAATAATGGTCCTCCATCTGCTGGTGCTTACCCGGAGTTCTTCCGAAAATCGTCCTTCCTGTTTGCATTAGGTCAAGGCGTTTTTCATAAAATTTTTTGTCAATAAGAAAGTATTCCTGCTCGGGCCCTAAAGTAGCGTAAGCGCGTTTATTCTTTTCTTTTACTCCGAATAATTTTCCAAGCCGGCAAATTTGTTTCGAAAGCGCGGCTTGCGATCTTAAAAGAGGCGTTTTTTTATCTAAAGCGTCTCCGTGATATGAGCAAAATGCCGTGGGCACGCAAAGCGTGGCCACGTTCTCTGACTCTTTTATGAACGCCGGGCTCGTCGGGTCCCATGCGGTATATCCCCGTGCTTCAAAAGTAGCGCGAAGCCCCCCTGAAGGAAAACTCGAAGCGTCGGGTTCTCCCTGTATAAGTTCTTTTCCTGAAAATTTAAGGATTACCCCGCGTTCGTCGTCCGGCTGGATAAATGAATCGTGTTTTTCAGCGGTCGCGCCCGTAAGCGGCTGGAACCAGTGCGTAAAATGCGTTGCCCCCTTTGATAGCGCCCAAATTTTCATGGCATCCGCCACTTCATCGGCGATATCCGGGTCAATTAACGCGCCTTCTTTTATCGTGGAAAGAAGCGAGCGATACGCTTTATCGGATAGATAATCGCGCATTGTCTTAAGATTGAATACGTCGCAGCCGTAAATATCAGTGATCTTTTCAAGTTTCGCGTGTTTTTTATTGCGGCTCATTTTCCCTCCATATTTATCTAGCCTTTAGGCTTACCTCTTGGCAGGCAAGCGGGTTGTTTTTTTCTATTTTACCATTATTTCCATGAAAGGCAACAAAATAGGAAAGAATATAAATAAAAAATCCCGCCCGGTTGATATTGGGCGGGATTTTGCTGTGTAACCTTAGATCTATCCGAGCACCTTTTCAGCTTCTTCTCTATACGCATCCATCAGGTACGGTATACCTGATACCTTTGCGGCTTCTTCTGTTAAGCTCATGACTTCTTTTCGGGTTATCGTATCTATTTTGAATTTTCTCGCCCCTGCCATGATCTGCTGCAAGCCAACCTGTAATTTTTTAGCAAAGGAATAAACGCCTATAGCTCCGAGCGGTATATCCTTCACATCTTTTCCGTACTTGTCAGACAGCTCTTCATAGCATACGAATATTTCCTTTACTGTTTTTCCGTATTCCGATACTGTCGGAGGAAGCTTGTTTTCCTTGATCCATGCTCCTATGTTCTTGCCTACAAATCCTGGAAGCATAAGCGCTCTACCCATGCACACGGCTTTTACATAAGGCGCTCCCATGGCTATTACCTTAAATATATGGTCCTCTGTAGAGAAGCCTCCTGCCATGGCTATATTGGGAACTCTCATTCCTTTTTTGGATAGCTTTTCGCAGAATTCAAAAGTAAGCGCCTGTAAATAGAAGGTTGGAATGCCCCACTCCTGCATCATTCTCCACGGGCTCATTCCTGTTCCCCCGCCTGCGCCGTCTATGGTAAGCAGGTCTATTTTAGCGATCGAAGCGTATTTTATTGCCATCGCAAGCTCTCTCATCGCGTAGGCGCCTGTCTTAAGGGTTATCCTCTTGTAACCGAGGTCCCTTAAACGCTTAATTTCCGCAAGGAAGGATTCTTCGGAAACAAATCCGAGCCTTGAATGCCTTTCAAATTCTTTTATCGCTCCGTCTTTAAAAGCTTCCTGATTAGCGTGAATTGACGGATCCGGAGTAACTATGTACCCTCTCTTCTGAAGTTCAAGCGCTCTTTCAAGGCTTTTTACCTTGATCTCGCCTCCTATGCATTTGGCTCCCTGGCCCCATTTTAATTCTATTGTCTCAAGATTATGTTTTTTTCTAAGATATTCGGCGACGCCAAGCCTGGTGTCCTCAACGTTCATCTGTACCAGTATTTCACCGTATCCTTCATGAAAACGCTTGTATTCTGATATTCTCCTGTCCATGTCCGGAGCTTTTGTAACCTTGCCGTCTTTGTCTCTTTCAAGTTTCGGGTCTATTCCGCAAACGTTTTCTCCGCATACAAGCGTAACGCCTGATATAGCGGCCCCTATTGCGAAGTGTTCCCAGTTCTTACGAGCGATCTCGGTCGAGCCGAGCGCGCCTGTAAACACCGGGACCTTCAATTTTACCTTTTTATCCCATCCGTATTCTGTTTCTGTGTTTACATCCGGGAATTTCGTGGTATCAGGCGAAGGCGTTATTCCTTTGGGAAGGCCTTCCGCCCCCATAGCGTAGCCTTGTATATTAAGGTGAGAATAATCAACCGGATAATCCTTGTCGCCCCCTGCTGTTATGTCGCCGAACGGACCGGGATATATTACTTCCCGGCTCCTGAAAGCAGCCTTAAATATATCACAATTTCCCCTGCATCCGTCAATACATCTTGAGCATATGCCCGATGACGGCGCTACATTCTTAGACCTGTTAAATGTCCTTATCGCGTCATTTCCGCCCGGCCTGGATAAATTCATCTTCTCCTCCTTTTTTGACTATATATTAATCAATTTATGCCTTCTTTATATGCAGTTACAAATAAAAAAAGACGTTCCTCTTTTAAGAGGGACGTCTTTGTCCTTTAGGCAGTGAGATTATATCAAAGTACTGTGTTAGTGTACACTATTTATGTGAACTATTTATGTGAATTTTAAAATGATCACGCAGATTTTAAA
>CAZFLU010000025.1:0-9145 GCA_964519195.1 uncultured Planctomycetia bacterium
CCGTAAAAAGCACGCCCATGGACATGGCGAGTAAAGCGCTTTTACCTATTGTCCGGTCAAACACCATGTCGGCTCTTTTGAGCACGAGAGACTTCATGAATTTTGTTATATAAAAAAGAGCGAGGAATAATAAGATAAGAGCGAATATAAGCAGCGTAATGCCGCGCGCTATTTCGGATGTATGTACGAATTTCTCAAACATGTTTACTATAAATTTTTCCGCGGGCGCGATTATTATCTTAACAGGGCTGTGAAAGTTAAGCGTTTCTCTTCCACAGAACAGGGAAGCCAGGAATTTTCCGCTTTTCTCAAGATAATGCGTGCTCATCTCGATCGGGAAAAGTATTATAACGGTCAATATATTAAAGAAATCATGTATTGTGGAACCGGCAAGCGCTCTTTTAAATTCTTCTTTTCTCGTAATGTGCCCCATAGCCACGAGCGTGTTAGTTACGGTTGTGCCTATGTTAGCGCCCATTATTATGGGAACGGCGTTCCTTATAGTAAGAGTGCCTGCTATGACAAAAGCGACAACCATTGAAGTGGTAGTAGAGGAACTCTGTATTAGGCTTGTGGCGAGTATGCCTATAAATAGCCCCACGAACGGGTTAGACGTGGTGGTTATAAGGTTATGCGCGAAATCTTTTCCGAAACTCTTGAAGGCATGGCTCATAAGGCCTATGCTTATGAGAAATATATAAAGAAAGGCTATAACGCCCAGAATTTTCCAGATCCTTGACACAATACCCCCGGATGGCGTAAACAATGCTTATACGATCGGATCCCTTATTACTTGATAGGCTTGGCTACATAAAATCCGTCTGAAAAATAATCGTTAAGATCCCTGCCTTTTTTTTGCAGCTTTAGCCTTCTTTTTTTTCTTTTTTTCTTCTGTTCTTGCTTGATGTCGGTTCTTTTTTTTATTCCCATGTTTACCTCTTTCGCAGACAATATAACACAACCCGCTTTACCCTTCAAGTAAAATCACTTACGCAATAAGGTACCGCCTCCATTCCCGGAAAGGAATCCCCTCTTTCCGGGAATGGAGGCGGTAATCAAAGCTTCGCGGTGGAGAGGCAAATTGACAAGTATATTAACAAGTGCTACTATATCCGTATATGGCTGGCCTTTTAAAAAAATATAAAAAGATAATGTCCGCGTTTTTGGATATCGTGCTGCCCCCGTCATGCTACGTTTGCCGGGAAAGTTGTTCCGGAAAATACGGGCTTTGCGATAATTGCATAATAGATATACAAAAACTTAAAGGCCCCGCATGCCGGAGGTGCGGTTCAAAAGTGCTATCCGGGCAAACGCTATGCGCGGAATGCTCCCTTCAGGACTCTCCGCTTGATAAAAACTGGTCCGCCTGCCGTTATGACGGCAAAATGAGAGAATGCATCCATCTTTTTAAATATAAGGGTTATCTGGGGCTTGTGGATATTTTCGGGGACATTGTAAAGGAATTTGTTGAAAATAATAAAATTTATAATGAAGTTGACATCATAGCGCCTGTTCCGCTTCACCCGGCCAAAAGAAGAGAAAGAAACTATAATCACGCCGAGATCCTGGCAAGCGCCATATCAAAGAACTTCTCGATCCCGATCGACCTTAAGAATCTGAAAAAGATAAAATGGAGCCACTCACAGAGCGAACTTAAGAAAGAGGAGCGGAAAAAGAACGTAAAAAATACGTTTATTTTAGCGGACGCGCGCCCTTTTCAGGATAAGAGAGTCCTTCTTGTTGACGATGTCTACACGACAGGAGCTACTTTGAGGGAATGCGCGAGAATCTTAAAAGAATCCGGAGCGGCAAAAGTCTTCTCTATTACTTTGGCAAAAGTTATTAATTCAAAAGTCCCTGCATAAAATAAACTAATTCCTTCCACATATAATACGCGAAGAATTCCCACGCGGGAGGCGCTACTTTTTTTACCTCGTGATCCACGTATTTACCATTAACCCTTACCAGAACATAATTCAGAAATCCGCCTTTTGACGCAGGTTGTATTAAAAGTGTGCCGCCGCCTGAAGTTACAATATAGGTAACGGAACCGAACTTTGCCACCCTGTGCCCTTCTTCATGGCCTGAAAAAACTATATCCACGCCGTATTTATCGCATAGTTCCATGAAGCGCCCGCTCCACGCGTTGCCTTCCGCGCGATACCAGGATTCGCTGAACGGATTGAACGGCGGTTTATGCAAGAACACGAAAGTGTGTTCATGCGCGCTTCCCTTTTGGAGTTCTTTCTCGAAATATAAAAACTTATCTTCGGATAGATCGCCGCCTTTATTATCCAGAACGATAAAATAAGAATTTCTGTCAACAAATGAAAGGTCTTCTTTTCCGCAATATTTATTGAAAAGGCGCAGCGTGTTTTCGTGATCGTCATCGTGGTTGCCGGCGGCGTCTATGACCGGATATTTTATTTTATCTTTCAGTTTCGCGTAATTTTTAAAATGGGACTCTCTTCCCCTGAACGTCACGTCGCCTACGTTAAGAACGAGATCTATCGGGGCCTTCTTAAATCTGCCCTCTTTGTTCATTCGCGATATTATTTTTAGCGTCGCGGATTCATTCATGAAAAATCCGGCCCCTGTATCGCTTGTAACTAAAAAACTGAAATTCGTTCCTTTATTATTTTTAAGCGAATCTACCGCGCTTTCATTGGTTTTCCATGATTTTGGCGCTTTCTCAAAATATAACGAAATCACGGGTATTAATGAATAAACATTTACCGCGATAAATAAAATAAGCAATATTTTTAATAACTTTTTCATTTCTGTTCCCCCCACCCTTATAGCTTAAAGCTTACAGCTTATAGCTGGTTTAATATTTTTTTATCATGTATATACCGAGCCCTGTGAAAAGTATATTACTGAACCACGCGCTAAAAACGGCCGGAAATACTCCGCTTTTACCGAGCGCCAGGGAAATTGCCATGACAGGTATATAAAGAAGCGCCACCACTATTCCCTTGGCCATCCCCATGAGCGCCCCGCCCCGCGCCGTAGAAAGAGAGAAAGGCGCGCTTATGATTATGAGGACCATGCAGGTAAAAGGAAAAGCGAATTTATAGTGAAGATCCACCAGGAGACGCCTGTAAACGCGTTTTGACCCTGTTTCAAAAACGCTCATATAACGCCTAAGCTGGGCTACGCTCATGTATTCAGGTTTCCACTGGTTATTTATGAATTCCGTAGGGGTTTCTGATATATCGATAAAGGCTTCCTCGTGTATTGCCGGCTCTCCTATGAACTCGCCTTTATTATTGACCTTATAGATAACAACGTCTTTTCCTAGCCATTTTTGATCTATCCAGCGCATCTCGAAAGCCGAGATCTTGCGTATAAGGTCATTCTGCGTGTCATGCTGATGCATTATTATGTCTCTGGCTATATTATTTTTAATGTCAAATTCACGCACGAAAATAATGCGGTTGCCGTATCCATATACCGCGATATTATGTATTTTTATACTGCTTGATTGCGAGCGCTTGCCAACGTCAAGCTTTTCATACCGTATGCGGCCCGCTGCTTTCATGGCCGGAGGCAAAAGCTTGTCATTAAGCACGAATACCGAAAGGCTTATGACAAACGCCACCATTAACATGGGCCTTAGCATGCCCCATATGCTTATTCCGCTCGCGCGCATGGCTGTTATTTCGCTGTGCCTGTTAAGGTTGCCCAATACGAAAACGCATGCAATAAGGGCGGAAACCGGTATGAGCTGGGTAAGTATAAAAGGCGTCATGTTCCAGTAAAAAGCCATAAGGCTCGATACCGGTATGCGCTCCCGGAGTATCTCGTCAAGAAATCCGAATATATCCCCGATAACGTAAAGCGTCCAGAGTATGAAAACGCAGAAAAGAAAAGTTACTATGAAAGATTTGAATATATATTTCTCAAATATTATCATTATTTACGCGCGATCCTTATGAATAAAAATAGTCCCAGCGCGAAAAGGATGAAATTAGCCATCCATATTCCGAGCCACGGCGGCACGATATTCCTGATAGAACACGCGACGCCTCCCAACATTACGCCCCAATATAAAAGGAAAAGAAGCATTGTCAGCCCGAAATTAATGGATTTTTCGCGCCTGTGAGTTTTTATGGCTATGGGTATGCCGAGAAGAATAAAAACAAAATTCGAAAAAGAAAGCGCGAGCTTATTATGTATCTCTATATAAAGAGGCGTCGTGTTTATCTTGTTTTCTCCCAGCTCTCTTATTTCCTTCCTTAACTCTCTTATGCTCATTTCCCGCGGCTTTTTCTCTATCTTTTCATAATTCATGGCATCTTTAAGATCGAGCGTCATGTAGTAAGTATCAAAAACGATCTTATAAAAATGATCCTGGTCCTGGGGAAGCGCCTCATCAGCGCTTCCGTTCTTAAGTTTAAGTCGGATCATGTTCTCTTCCGGGATGGCGGTCACTTCGGCTTCTTCGGCCACTATGGTGCGGGTAGGTTTTCCTTCCTGCGGCTGATATATGCGAATGTTCTTCAGCGTGTTCCCTTCTATGTTATAAATGAACATTATATAGTCCTTGAATCCTTTAATAAAAACGCCCGGCTCTAAAAGCGCCAACGGATTGCGCATTCCCATTTCTTTCACGAGTTTTCGCGCGTTATACCCGGACTGCGGAAGGATCTTATCGTTCAGCGGAATAGTAAAAAGGCTTATGAGAACGCCCAGTATCAATACCGGAGACGCCATGCGCGCCAGACTTACGCCGCTGGCCTTTAAAGCTATTACTTCATTGTCCCCGGCAAGCCTGCCGAAAGATAAAAGTGTGGCGGAAAGCGCTGAAATGGGTATGGTAAACGTAAGGAGCCACGGCATGAGAAGCAGGAAAAGGTGCGCTATATAAATAAAGCTTACGCCTTTATTGATTATAAGGTCCGCTACCTGAACTATGTGGCCCGTGGCAAGTATCATTGTTGATACAAGAAGGGACAGGAAGAACGGGCCCATGAATTCTTTTATAAGGTAGTTGCGGATTATATGCATTTGCGCTGTGCGTTATGCGATCTGCGTTATGCGAAAACGGGCACCTCTCACAACGCAAAACGCATGTCGCTTTTAATCGTCCCCTTCGCCGTCAAGATGTATATGAGTTTCGTCGTGCTCAATGTTGGGTGTGGCGGCTTTGGGTTTTATGTACTTTGCAACGAGGTCTTTAGTGCCCTTTATCTTTAGATTATCAAACAGGAAAGAGAACTCTTTCTCTACTTCTTCCACTATTTTTTTCTTTGCGCCTTCAGGCATGGTCAGTATATCCTTCTTGAAAGGCCCAAGCGCTTTCTTGCGGGCTTTGTAAATGAACTGCTCTTCGGTCTGTCCGGGTTTGTTCTCTGCTTGGAGATTATCCTTTATCCACGCGTATATCTTTTCCCGTAACTCGCCGGGGAAGCTCTTGCTCTCATAAACCATGTTCTGGAACTGTGTGGCCAGATGCACTTCCGCTGTCTCTGTTTCAGGGAATTTCCCAAAAGCTGTATTAGGCAAAGTTGACGCTCCGTGCTGCACCGCGCCGGCCATGCCGTATTCTTTTCTTGCCAGTTCCGAGAGGTTCTTTAGCGTATCAAAATCAAGCTTTACCTCTTTTACTGTTCCGTCAGGAAGCACAACGCCTCCGTGAGAAGTCCCTGTTTGTATGCTTATTTTGCTTATGCCCTCTATGCTCCCTATGATCTTTTTATAACCGTTCATATAAGCTCTTAATTCTTCGGGATTTGAATTATGCCCGCCTACTTCGCCTATTTCTCCGCCGACCGAGATGTTCGTTCCCTCGGGCTGGATGTTCCGTATAAATTTTGTAAGCTCAGCGCAAACGCTGTAATTGTCATGCTGCTGCTCTTCTATGCTTTCCTTAGAAAGGTCCACAAGGGTTGAGGAATCAATGTCTATATTGTAAAAACACCCTTTCACGGCTTCCTTTATAAGCAGCTTGATCGATTCGACCTCTTTCCGGGGGTTTTCCTTGAAATCCTTCATTTTAAGCTGGAAATGGTCGCCTTGTATGAAAACAGGCCCTTCATGATTTTCATCAATAGCCGCGGCAAGGCACATGCTCGAATATTCCTGCGGTATCTGGTCTGTGTAGCCCATTTCTGATTTTGCTATTTCGAATATGAAGGCTCCGGCGTTGATCTTTTTGGCGGCCCTGAATATGGCCCTCGCAAGGTCATATGTCATGGTGCGCAGGTTTATGGCCGGGACCGAGAAACCGTTTATTTCGCCTTTCCCCCTTGCCATATAAAGATCGTTTATGCTCCACGGAAATATGTTCCTTTCGTGGGCTTTTTCCAGTATTTTTTTTGCAAGCTCTTTCTTTTTTGATCTGTCTTTTTCTAATGCCAGTTCCAGAGCCAATTTTCCCGCTTCAGCCATTCGATTTACCTCCTTTTGATCCTTGATCACGCGGATCGATCCGTGTGATCATTTTTAAGTTGCCAGTATTTTTGCCAGCTTGTACACCATTTTATCAACTATAACTTTTTTTTTGTCTGTTTTGCACGCGTCGTGATATGAAGTTATCTTTATAGCCTGCGAAACCAATCCCACCATGGCGTCCGTTTTTCCGTCTTTTAACGCTTTCACCGCGAAAAATCCCAGAGTAGACGCGAGTATCCTGTCAAAAGCGGTGGGCGAGCCGCCGCGCTGTATGTGGCCCAGGACTATGGGCCTCACAGAGAAGCCGGTCTTGTCTTTTATTGCCTGGGTAACTTCTGTCGCTTTCGCGGTGCCTTCTGAAACAACGATTATCCAGCTTACTTTTCCTTTTTTTCTGCCGGCTATTATATCTTTACACATCCGGTTAATGCTGTTCCTTGTATGGGGGAACATGATGTCTTCTGCCCCGCCCGCGAGGCCGGCTCTTGTCGCTATAAAAGGATCCTGCCTTCCCATTACCTCAACCACATATATGCGCTCCATGCTTGTAACAGTATCCCTTATCTTGTCAATAGCCTCAAGCGCCGTGCCAACTGCCGTATGGGCCCCTACTGTATAGTCGGACCCTGATATATCATTATCTATGGTGCCGGGTATTCCTATATTCTTTATCTTGAATTCCTTCCATAACGCGTGAGCGCCCTGAAAAGAGCCGTTCCCTCCTATTATAATAAGGCCGTCTATCGCGTTCTTCTTTATGTTGTCAGCGGCTTTTTTTCTTCCCTTTTTTGTCATGAATTCAGCGGAGCGCGATGTTTTCAAGATCGTGCCGCCTTTACCCAGAATATTACTTACACTCCTGGCGTTCATGTCAATGACCTCGTTATTTATAAGGCCCTCATACCCGCGCATTATGCCTTTTATTTCAAGGCCGTTATACGCGGCGCACCTGACAACGCTTCGTATAGCAGCGTTCATGCCCGGCGCGTCACCTCCGCTTGTCAAAACGCCTATTCTTTTCATATTTTTCGTCCTCGGTGCTCGGAACTCGGTGCTCGAAACTCGTATACACGGACCACGAGCCACGGATAGCGAGTCACGATTCTATGTTCCTTCTTCCCAACTCTTTAAATATTTATCCTGCTCGGCTGTAAGAGTGTCTATTTTAACGCCCATTGACTTGAGCTTGAGGCGCGCTATTTCTTTGTCTATTTTTTCCGATACAGGATAGACCTTGTTCTCGAATTTGATATTCTTTTTTGTAAAAAGTTCCGCCCCCAAAGCCTGGTTGGCAAAGCTCATGTCCATGACATGAGCCGGATGCCCTTCAGCGGCCGCGAGATTCACGAGCCTTCCGTCGGCCAGAACATTTATCTTTTTTCCGTTCTTCAGAGTATATTCTTCCACGAATTCTCGTATTGTTCGTACTTTTTTCGACATGCTTTTAAGCGCTTTTATGTTTATCTCAACATTAAAGTGCCCTGTATTGGCAAGTATTACGCCGTCTTTCATGGCGGAAAAATGTTTCCTGTCAAGCACGCTTATGTCGCCTGTAGCTGTCACAAAAATATCCGCGTATTTTGCCGCTTCCTGGATCGCGCATACTTTAAATCCGTCCATGACAGCTTCCAGCGCGCGCAACGGGTCTATTTCGCAGACAGTTACATCAGCGCCCATTCCTTTTGCTCTCATGGCAACGCCGCGCCCGCACCAGCCGTATCCGCAAACAACAAAGCGGCTTCCGGCAATAAGCCTGTTAGTGGCGCGTATTATTCCATCGATGGTTGACTGGCCAGTGCCGTACCTATTGTCAAAAAGGTGTTTGGTATCGGCGTCGTTAACCGCTATTATAGGGTATTTCAGGTTCCCGCTTTTTTCCATGTTCCTTAAACGTATGACACCCGTTGTGGTTTCTTCAGTGCCGCCTATTATGCCGGCAAGAAGGTCCCTTCTTTTGGAATGTATCGTGGAAACAAGGTCTGCCCCGTCATCTATGGTAATGTTGGGTTTCTGATCAAGAGAGGCGTTTATATGGCGGTAGTACGCTTTTCTATCAACGCCTTTTTTAGCAAAAACCGCTATTCCAAAACGCTTTACAAGGGCTGCCGCAACATCATCCTGTGTGCTCAAAGGATTTGAGCCGCAAAGGATCACGTTCGCCCCTCCTGCTTTAAGCGCTATGGCAAGCACGGCCGTTTCCGTTGTTACATGCAGGCATCCGGATATTTTTAAGCCTTTAAAAGGTTTTTTCTTTTTAAACCTGCCATGAATAAGCTTCATGACCGGCATATATTCACTTGCCCATTCTATTCTCAAGGCGCCTTTACTGGCAAGGTTTATATCTTTAACATCATATTTCATCTTATACTTCCTTTCTAAGCGCGGAAACTTTGTCTTTTCTTTCCCATGTAAAGTCCCGGTCATCCCTTCCAAAATGCCCGTAAGAAGCTGTCTTTTTAAAGATCGGCCTTCTTAGATCAAGCTGTTTAATTATCCCGAGCGGTGTAAGATCGAATACGCGCCTTACAGCTTTTATAAGCTTCTCTTCGCTTACCACGCCCGTATCAAACGTGTGGACCATTACGCTTACAGGTTCGGCTATTCCTATGGCGTAAGCTATTTGTATTTCGCATTTTTTTGCCAAACCCGCGGCTACGATATTTTTCGCGACGTATCTGGCCATATAAGAAGCGGACCTGTCAACTTTTGTGGGGTCTTTTCCGCTGAATGCGCCGCCGCCATGACGTGA
>CAZFLU010000026.1:0-3881 GCA_964519195.1 uncultured Planctomycetia bacterium
TAGCGCGGCAAGACTTTTTTTTGCATCTGCCGAAAGATTTAAGACATCGATATGCCGTTTATTATAAGTCATATATACTGCCTGGAAATAAATGCTGTTTTTTATATCATCTTCAAGTTCGCTTGTGGATCTTAGATGTTTTTTTAGCATATATTCTGTACCAAAATATATAGCTTCGCTATCAGTTACGATCAAATTCTTTAATTCAGCTATCTTCTTTAATAAGTCTTCTTTCTCGCCAGCTGTGATTTCCCATCCCCAATCACTAAGTGGAAGTTTGGTTAATTTACCGTAAAGTTCTTTTCCGGATTCTGCGCGCGCATTTTGAGCTACTTTAATATTCTTAAAAAGTTCTTCCAATATTTTTCTGGTTTCAAGTATTTCTTTTCGTGTATTTAATTTAAGTTTCGGTAGATCATATTTCTCTCGTAAATCTTTGATAGATTTTGAATAATATGAAAGCTCCTCCTCCTTTACTTTTCCTTCTCCCCACTTTTTAGAAGCTATTAATATTAAGTCTCTTAATGCCAGTTCATTTGCGGTTTCTTCCTCTGTAAGCCCGTGCAGCGTGAGATCATCCGCTTTAGACATCATCTTTCCAAGATATTTACCTAATATTCTTTGCTTTTTTCCGTTGCTAAGCTCGTCATCTGCTTTTATCTCTTCGCCTTCGCTATCTCTATCAAATGGCGTAGCTTCGGGTTTAATCATGCTTAATTTTTTGTCTTTTATTTCTTCCGCTCTTTGTATTGTTATCACTCGTTCCATTTTCTTGCGGATAGCTTCTATTTTTTTATCAAGAGACATTTCTTCCCACTCTTTAGAATCAATACCTTTAGGAGCCATCTTTAAAGAGCTCTCGGCGACTCCAAGAATGTTACCCATAATTTCTCCGACTGTCTCAGTGTCTTCATCCTCTTCTGCCTTGCGATAAGCCTCTACGATGTTATAATCTTTTTCATAGACCGTGGAGTTTCTTAATATTTTTTGTTGAAGGTCCACGATCTGGCTTCCGCATTTTAATATCTTTATCATCTCTTCGGCGGTAAGCATTGTTTCCCTGTCCTTTTCTTCCTGGGTTATATCGTCCTGCGTTATACGCATGTTGCGCTCAAGAGCCATAAGCTTGCCTACATCTTCCGGATTGCTCGTATTGAATTTTCTGGAAAGCATAGGCTCTTCGAAACCTTTAAGGGGTTTTTCGTAAAAATCTTTAATAGCCGGTAAGATAGTTTTCATTCGATTCATGCGGGCACGGAATTCCCGAGGCTCCAGCTCTTCCTTTATAAGTATCTCAACGGCATAGAAATAAAGCGTTCCGAAATCATCCGCGTTTTGAACTTCTAGTTTACGTTCTAGGAATTTTTCGACCGGTTCTTTTACTATTCTGATTCCCCTGTATATTTCATCCAGATCATTTATAATACTATTAAGTGTTTTTGTTTTCGTCATATCAGCTGTTAGAATAATGTGTCCGGCCTCATCGGTCGTAACATTGTATATTATTCCTTTTCTTTCAAAAGTTTTATCGCTTGGAGAAAGAGTTATTTTCTGCCCATGCATTGGAACTAAAATAATGCTATCGTCTTTTCCTATCTGCACTCTAAATGTTTCAAGCCCAAGTTTTACCCAGCCTTGATGCTTTTTCATTTTCCTTATTTCTGCGGCTACAGGGAATTTAGCAGTATGAAGCTCCAGAAGGAAGTTAGTGGTTGAGAAAAGTCTTCCTATTTCTATCTGCGCCATAACTTCCGCGGTTCGCGAAACAAGAATTATTTTGTCCTGTGTAGTAGCGTTTTTATCTTTACATCTACTAGCAAGCCAAATAACTTCTGAAAAATCGCTTTTTAACATAAGAGGGTGGCCTTTTTCCACGCCGCTTATTATATGATTAATTAATCCATTTAAAGCCCTATCTTCAAGAATTACTTTTTTGTCTTTCATGAGCCTAGCAAGATAGACTTTTATTTGTTCTTCATAAGGATCATAATTAAAGTCACGTACTATATTTACAAGAGCTGTAGAAAGATTTATGAATTCTTTTGCTTTTTCAGGAATCTCTTGCGGCGTAACTCCGTCCGCGGGTCTTGTATGACTATTGGTGAATATAAATTGTATAAAACTACTCAAGAATCCGCTAGCTTGCATATCGCCATAGAGCTCTGGTTTTTCCTTTAAGAACTTAGCAACAAGGGGTTGTATTCTCTCAGCCATCTTATCCCAATAAGCCCTGTCTCGCATTCTATGATAGGTGTAATCACGCATGTTCTCTTCTCTTAAGGTAGCGAGAAGAGAAATATACGCTTTTGCGGCTTCTTTATTGGCTATGCTTTCAAGTTCTCCTTTTGCCCATTTTTCCGGCTGAAGCAAATGAAGCCTAAAACCTTTTGAGAGCACATCCCATTCTTCATTAATTGATTTACTTATATATTCTTCTAACAGAGCTTCCGCATCTTGTTCCTTAATTTCCTGGTAAATTTTAGCGCGTTCCTCAAAAGTAACCTTTTGAGCTCCAATTTTTTCTTTAACAAGTTCGTTAAGTTTTATATCTACAGCGCCGCCTGGGCTTAGAGCAAGCATTGCTTTTCCTGAATAATAATCTATAAGTCCGAGAAGCCTCATTGTATTAAGACCAAGGTATCCTTTTTCTCCATTCTCGACCAAGCTTTCATAGTGCAGCCCTAAGAACGGATACAGAACCATTCCATCTTTTACTGACCTATAAAGATTTTCTATATTTCCGCTTACAAGTTCTGCATTATCCGGAAGCTCTGTAATTTCTTCGGTCATCATTCTGGATGTATCAATTCTGTATATATCCTTAATTTGTGATAAAGCAAAATTAATAAGTTTTTCTTTATTTTCAGGCGTTAATTCAATATTTGAGGATTCGGCAAGCTTTGTTATTTCCACGCCAATAAGATCTCTGCCTGAAGTGGTAAAAAATTGATTCCAGTTGTTTATAAGGGTTTTTGCTATAATTGTTTTATATTTCATTTCAAGTTCAAAATCATCCATGTTACGCCATTTAAGCGTATGCGTTCTTTCCTGGTTATATATGAGCCAGGCAAAATCTTCAAAAGATACATATTTATCTTCCTTGTTAGGATTTTCATAGAACCTTGTCCAGTCTTGCGCAGATTCAATTTGTGTAAAAAGTTTCTTTATGTTATCATATGATGTTTTGTCTTTTGTTAAAGTTTCAGGTAAGATTTTATGAACTCTTGTAGGAGTTTCCGCCGAACGCCAAGTTTTACGTGGAATGCGTTTAATTCTATCTGAAGTGCCTGTTAGGAAAAATTGCACTTTGCTTACAAGTGGCTCTAATCTTTCTCTTAAATATATTCCAAGATATTGAGCTGTGCGTTTATTCTTTTCTTCTTTTAGCTTCATTAGCGCTTCTTGGGCTTCAGAACTAAGAAGAGGGAAAGCCTCTTCTACTACAACTTTGTATCTTAGTGGCTCTTGTATTATCTCTTCTTTTTCATATTCTCCTGTAAATAATTCGTTTTCATTTATGCCAAATCTTCTTATATATTCTATTAGTTCAGCGGCTGCTGCATTATGGGAAGCGCTTGCTGCATCCATGCTAGAAATCGCATCCCTGTAATCTTCTTCTGCTTTAAGCAGATCAGGCCAAATAATCTTACCGGGCTTACTTCTAAACTCTTCTTCTTTTGAATTAAGAATAGTTTTAGCTAAAGCGGCTCTTTCTGTAGCGGCTATATATTGTTTGCCGGTATAATTTATATGATCAGCTAATCTGTCTAGCTTATTTTCGATATCTCTCTCCATTCGTACTCTTTGAAGCGCAAGCTTTTCTCTTACAAGCTGCTTTATTTTAATTTTTTCTTTTTCTGTGTTTCCTATTAACCTTATAG
>CAZFLU010000026.1:3891-9133 GCA_964519195.1 uncultured Planctomycetia bacterium
CAAGTTGTTCCTCTTGTAATTCCAAACCCGCTAAGCTGGGAACTGCCTTCCGGTCCTTTTGGAATAATTCTTCCGATCAAACTATCGCCGCCTAAAGCTTTTTCTTGAAGCTTTAGGATTTCTTCTTGGTTTTCCAATACTTTAAGAGTGGGATCTTTTTCTATAGCCATAAGTAAAAATCTATCAAAATTAGATAGTTTTACTTTTCCGGAATAAGAGTTCCACTGAGCTTTTTTCCACTCTAAATGAAGCCTGTTCACTTCATTTAGGTCGCCTGTGGTCAATCTTATATAATCTGCGTTTTTCGTTCCATCTTCGTTTTCCGGATAATAGTCATGTAGCTTATCGCCCCACTTCCATCCATAAAAATTAAATGGTTTGGACTTGTATTCTTTAGTGGCTATTATTTTCCCCTTATATGCTTCATACGCTTCATGCGCTTTTGAATCAGCTAGCTGCCTTTCTTCGGCAGTCATGTCTCTTCCGGCAAATATGGGTATTTTTGCATCGGTTGTTCTAAGAAGATCAAAAAGATCGCCCCTTGATGTTTCAAAATCTGCGCGTGCTGTCGCCAATTGCTCTTCTGATTCACGAAGTAAACTACTAGTGCTTCGGGACCCTTCTAAGTCGCCACCATGGCGTAATTGTCCGCTTCTAAAACGTTGCTTAATAATCCTATCGTATTCCTTAGCTCTTACGACAGTTTGTTCTGCTCTTGCAACAGCATAAGCGGCCGGTACTAACTTACCATTTACAATTTCCATAAGATCTTGTCTTAATTTTAGGTCCATTACATCAACATTATAAAGCTCTCTTAAGTACTCACTTTTTGCGATTTCAATATCATTATCTAAAAAGTTTATTCTATAACGAAGTCCCAGGCCTATACTCTGAGTCATGTCAGTGCTTGCGCCACCCGCTAAGCCGTCTGCTGTTACATCAATAGAAGCATTCATGTTCTTAAGGAATATGAATCGTTTTGCAAGATCATTAAGGTCCATTGCCTGTTCTGCTTTTTCTTCGTAGAAATCTTTATGGCGCCCTGCTTGTAAAGCACCTATCTCCTCTATTGGGCTTGTTTGAGCAGACTTTTGCGATTTTATTCTACTATATTCATCTCCTAAAGTTTGATACTGTCCGTTAAAAAGCGTTGAAGTTGCAACGTCAAGTGCGGCTGATATGGCGTTAAGACGGCGAGCATTAACAGCTAACTTTCCTTTTATAACATCTGTATAATATATCTGTTTTGCGCCTTCGAAAAGTTGCGAGCTTGTGACTCTTTGTGCTTTTCTTGCTTCCTCTAACATATCTAGTCGTTTTGCAAGTACTTCTTCGTTTGAGGTTAGCCTGCTTTCGTTCTTCTTTTTCCCGTTTTCTATGAAGACGTAGAGTTCATCTAGAGCTTTTTCCGCTTGTTTAAGTTTTGTATCAAGAATTATTCTATTTGCCCGTTTATCGCCTTCTATATCCCCCTCCCAAGGATTAAATCCAAAAAACCCACTGATCGCAGGATAATACGCAAGCGCTATATTAAACCTATAGCTTGGGCTCTTTTCATTAAGTTTTATGCGCGCGTCAGCTATTTCTACGCCAATTCTACCGCCTCTAAAATAAGCATCTTGGTTAAAATGTTCTTTCGTGAAAGCAAAAAGCTCGCTGCCAAGTTTTTCTTTTATTTCATCAGGAGTCATGGATTTAAGCTGCGATATGAATTGCGCATCAATTTGAGCTGTATATTCTAAGCCCATAGCGCGATTCATGTTCTTCTTAGCTTTATCTACGGCGTTATATAATGTTTTCCAGTGTGCTGAGGCAAAATCATAGTCAAGCTGTATACCGGCTATTTCTCTCATTATAGCCAGATTAAGCTTATGCTCCGACTTGCTAGAGATTTCTAAGATATTATCTGTAAGTTCTTTGCTTTGTTTTTGCCACAATCTAAATGCATTAAGGGTGAATTCCCGTCTTGAGATATCTTTTTTCTTTAATATTTCTGTTAGGCCTTGAAGCGTTGACAGAGATTTTCTCATTTCTGTTATATCTACACCGTCATTTTCTAAAGAATCAAGAGCTCTGCGAATAGTATCATGCATACCTTCTTGTATATCTATTATGTTTTGGTCGTATACATTCAAAATAATATTAGCTTTTACTAATTCCGTGTAAGCAACTGTTATTTCTTCTACTATTATATTTCGCTGAACTTGTTCGCCTTGTTCGGCAAGTTTCCAGTTTAGACCATATAATTCGGTCTTTTCTTTCTCGCCTCTCTTTATCTCAAGCTCCATTCCCACAACCGGCCATCCTATTGTTACAGATGGAACGCGCACTCTGTGGCCGCCTGGTAATTTAACTCTCTCAACCTGATCCCTATATCGTAAATTCTCGGCTTGAGTAACTACTTTAGCCATTGTATTTTCAATTCTTCGCGTCATAGCTATATCAAGAGTTTTTTGAAGTGTAATATTTTGAGTTTCCTGTCTATTCAAAGGCTTAAATGTTTCAGCTATGGCTCTTGAATAAAGCCATGCCGTCCTTAAAGCCTCCAGTTCTCTTACATCGCTTCTTCTACATTCAATAGGTGGGCTTATTTGGTATATGTTTCCATCTCTATCTATATCGACAACAGCATGTTTATCGCTACTCTGCCACATGCTTTTGCTAGATTTTTTTACCTTCTCCTTATAAAGCCCCCTGAATAGCTCTTCCATTTTTAGAGAAGCCCCGTATGGTGCTTCTCTTGATTCGCCTGACATTACTACCTTAATAAGAGGCAGATACATGGCTTGCGATATTTTTTTTGCTTCACTTTTATTTTCTCGGAATAGTTTTTCTCCCTCAGCTTTTGTTCTGTCACGCGCTTTAACGGTTAAGTCTATCTTTTCCTTTATGCCAGCGCTTAGTCTTAATATTTTATCGTGTGTTTGGTTATATTTTAAAAGCGCGCCCTGCCTTAAAGCTAAGGCAAGCTCTACTTCGCTCCTTGCCTTTTCTATTTCTCTGAATCCAGCAAGATTTTTATCATAGTCACTCCTAAGCATTCCATAATATGTTTTTAGTGTAGTTTGAGCCATTCTGTCGAAATGTTCGAAGTCCTCTTTAGCGTTTTCAAGCTCATCAGTTAGGGCGCTTAACTCATGCTGAATATCATCTAATACTTTTATATTATCAATCGCGCTACTTAAATAACTAAGCCATATAACTCCGGGGTCTTCGCTTTCTTCTTTGGTGCGTTTTAAATAAACTTCGCCCAAAATTCCTAGAACAGTTGTGATTTCCGGTTGGATAAAAAGATCCCAGCGAGCCTTCCCTTTTGCTAAAGCAACGTCTTTTTCTGCGTTAGCAAGCTCACTTTGCGCAGTAGCAAATCTCGCAGTTAATGTACCTTGTATAGTATCTGAAAACTCTAAACCGCCAAGGCGTAATATATCTCCTGTTTCTAATGTGTCTATGCGCAAACTATCATCCTGTTGTGGGATTATCGCTTCTCTCACAAGCCTATCGCTTAGCTTTATAGTATATTTAGCCGTATTAAAACCCATGAGATCGATTATTTTTTTAAGAGCTTTTTCTTTTGCTATAGTAGCAGCGGTGAGTCTACCGGATGCTTGCTTATAAAGAAGCTCTGCATCTTTTTCGGCTTTTTCTATGCTCTCTGTTTTTTTCTCTTTTGCCTTCTCATATATTTTCGCTGTTTCATCAACAGCTTTTTTGGCCTCTTCTTCTCTACGTGCAGCAAGTTGATATGCTGTGATCGCGTCTTCTACATCAAATACGACATCTGCAAATTTATTTTGTTCTAAAGCAATTATCCTATTTAATCTTTTTTCTTGCCTTAAAGCTCTTGCTTTCTTGCCGGGGTCATGTATTGGGATTTTTATAGAAATAGCGATAAATAAACCTCTTGCAAATCCTGCTCCGCCCTTTAGTTCAACTATAAACCCGTTATCCTTTTGTTCTATTATATTCTGAAGGTCTTGTATTTTATAATCTATAGAATTTGTTATAAAATCACTGAAGTTGGCAAATGCATTTTGTTCGTTAAACATAGTCCACCATTCATCAGGCTCAATTCTATTTGCCTCATCTACAAGCGCATAGTAAATTGCGAATGTCGCGGTTCCTTTTCTATCTAAATTTTCCATCGCAAGTTGTGCTGCATTTTTCCGTTCAACTGTCGATGTAAGCGGAGAGGCTGTTGTTTGCTCAAGTCTGATATTTTTGCCATAAATATTAAACCAGTCGAAACTTTCTAAAGAGTTAATAATGGAATCTCTTATTTCTTTTCTTTTTTCTTCATTTTCTATATTATTTGTTGCATAGTCTAGAGTTGCTTTTTTAAATGCGGCTTTGAATTCTTTAGACCTAGTTTCTATAGATCTTGCCACTTTCTGTCTATCATTTCCAAAATCTTTCATTAGTCCGTCTATTGTAAGCCCTAATATTCCGGCTATATCATCCTCGGCTAAAAGATATCTTTCCACGCCTTTGCTTCTGAGTAATGCGCTTATTTCTTCTGCTGCATTACTAGCTACCTGACTTAATAAAGTATCCTCTATTTGGTGTTCTTTGAGTACTCTATTTATACGATTTATTCGGTCTCTAGCAGCTTCTTTGGCCCAGTGTATTTTTTCTTTGTTCCGCGCTGCAACATCTTGCCAGGTTTCTACTTGTTCTATAAAGTTATCAAGTCCGGTTTCAGCTGACATACCTTCTACGGCCTCTTTTAACATTGCGTCCTGGGCTTTTAATATATCTGTTAGATCTTTTCCTATAGGTGATTCATAGAGATACTTGGCTAATCCTTTTTCTTCAGGATCAAGTGACTTGTACATAGCATCTAATGCCATGCCTTCATCGAGCGCAAGTTTCATGTTAACTGCTTCTCTATCTTTAATATTAATGCTATCTACAAAACCCATGCCTTCGATATAAGATGAAGGAATTATTTCTCTGATCTTTGTTAAATTGCTGGTTGCAAAACCCGGGTCTACTGTTGCGGCAAGGAAAAATCCGTGTAGCGCTATATGGCTTTGCCATCTTTCGCGAGCTGCGATATAGCCTGCTTCATCGTTTAATGCAAGCGGCAAAAGACCTTGTAATCCGTTATAGCCAATTTTTGTTTCACAAGCAGAATGCGCTGCCCCAATATTCTGCCCTAAGATATTTCTGCGTTCACCTTGATCTTGCATAATTCTAATATAGTTTTCTTGAAGCGTTCTCATTGTTGGATATTTACTTT
>CAZFLU010000027.1:0-3384 GCA_964519195.1 uncultured Planctomycetia bacterium
CGACAACGTCTTTTCCTTCAGCTAACGCTTCGACTTGTTCGAGAGTTAATTTATTACCCTCAATCGCAGTTGATGAATGGGTATTGCGGAGCAAGGCCTGTCGCCTTAATTTCGCTTCCCATTTAGGCACAAGATGCGCCTGCTCAATAACCTCTCGCGCTGCTGCAATCGCTGTAAGGTTATTGAGAATCTTATCTGTTATTATATATTTTGGTTTGAATGTCATAATACCGCGGCATAGATAAATGCCAGAATATGAACTTTCTCCTGATATCTAGCGATAAAGATAAAGATTACAGCAACAAGGAAGTTAATCAATAGAACCGCGATATTGTTAGCTAACATATCCCCTCCTCCTATCTTATATTGTTCGCCTGAGCGTCCACCAAATTGCATAGCAATTTGGTGAGACCTCGCCCTCCGCCAAAGGCGGAGAGGCGGGTCAAGGTTGGCTCAATAATTTATGAGCCCTGAGAGCATCTTGCAGATTTCATCGAGGTTCTCTTTCAATGTTTTGTGTTTTTCTTCCCCTATCAATTCCTTCCTTTTGCATAACTCTAATATTGGAACGCATTCAAACGCAGAACCCCGTGATATTCTAAAAAAGTTCTTTCTGTCGGCTTTGCTGTATCTACCGTTGCCTTCGGCAATATTTGTTGCGATTGATAAAGCCGCTCGATTCAATTGGTCAACGAGATAATAATTACCTTTTGAGAAGCCTTCCACTAAATCGCTAATTTCATCGGCAAATGCGATTGCCTTCTTATATACCTGGAGATTTTCAAACATGAAAGCCATGCATCACCTTTTGAACAATAGAGCAATAGAACATTAGACCGCAATTGAGCAGTGGCTCTATTGTTCTATTTTCTATTGCTCAATTGCTCTGCCAATTTCGAGCTCTGGTTCGAGTCCACGCTCGAAATTGGCTGCCCAGCTTGGATTCGAACCAAGACAAGCAGCTCCAAAAGCTGCTGTGCTACCATTACACCACCGGGCAATGCTTTGTTTAACTCTCGCTGCTTATAGCTCTCTGTGCTACCATTATCCCGCCGTTACTATCGTATGGCGGGACCCCGCCTCCGCCATGTAGAACTATCGGCGGAGCGGCGGGGCACCACCGGGCAATTAGTTCTTAGTTGTTAGTTCCTAGTTCTTAGTTGTTTCGTTAATTATAGTTATTAGTTCGATGTTTACAATTCTATGTCGCCCGTATCGCTTTCTACTTTATTCTCTTGCTTGGGCTGATATTTATTTTCTTTTTCGGCTAGCTTCTCGGAAGGAGCCTCTTCGGAAATTCCGGATCTAGCCGTTTCTTTTTCATAGGCTTCGAGTACTTTTTTTTGTATATATTCCCTGCACTCAAGGGTTATGGGATGAGCTATGTCCCTATGCTCCGACTGTCTTGTTTCGTTATTAGCATCGTGCATGGGAGCCGTTTCCCTGACAGGCAGTTCGCTTCCGCATTGATTGCAGAATTTACTTCTTATCGCGTTCTTGTAATGGCACTTCCGGCAGGATTCTCTCATTTTTCTCGAGGGCATGGCAACAAATAGCCCCCTGGTCCCTTTGATGATTTTTACGTTTCGCACGACAAAACAGTTGTCGATAGTGATCGTGGCGTAGGCTTTTAGTTTTTTGTCAGGGCCCTCTTTCAATATTACTTTAGTTTCCGTAATCTCCATGATCCCCTCCTTCACAATGTTGAAGCGTTGAAGCTATGAATATCCGCCAGAGTTTTTTCTTGGTCTCGGGCAAACTACGCAGCAATAGCCTTTTAAACCGGGCAGCTTCGTTTCTAGCGCCAAAAAGGCCGAAAACAGTAGGCCCGCTTCCCGATACCATTACAAAAGAAGCGCCCAGCTTCTTTAGCGTTCCCTTTACCCTTTTTGACATCGGTTCTTTAGAAAGCGCCGCTTTCTCAAGATCGTTTCTTTTAAAGAGCGCCAGTTTTATCAAGGCTTCCCCGGCCGTAGCAGGGGACATTATTTTAGTAAGCGGAAGCTTCTTTGTCAAGCTGTAATAAGGGCTGCCCCCGCATTCCTTATATATATCCCCTGAAAGAAGCTCTCGCGGAGGAGAAACAATAAGGTGCCACAGTCTAATGCGCCAATTAAGCGTTTTGATCTTATCCCCTATGCCTTTTCCTATGGCGAATGAGGCCTTTCTTATAAAAAAAGGTATATCCGCCCCTAATTCTTTGCCGAGCTCGCTTAATTCCTTCTCGTTTGCGGATACTTTCCACAATCTATTAAGCCCGAGAAGCACGGCCGCGGCGTCACTACTTCCTCCGCCAAGGCCGGCCGCTACTGGTATGCGTTTATGGACCTTCACGCTAACACCTTTATCAACATTATAATACTTTCTGAAGAGTTCCACGGCCCGGAATATCAGGCTGCCCGGGCCTTCCGGAATATTTGAATTCCTCGGATAAATTTTGATCTTTGTTTCCCGGGCCCGTAGAGGGTTAAGTGTTACTTTATCAAAAATATCTATTTTTTCAAAGAGCGTTTCTATGTTATGATAACCGTCTTTTCTTCTTTTTTTGATTTCAAGATAAAGGTTTACTTTAGCCGGGGCATAAAGGATCATTTTTTCTTTTTTGCCTTGATGACGCTCTTGGCGCTTCTTACAATGTCTTCTGTTAAAAGACCGAAATATTTCAGAAGCTCCATGGGGGTACCGCTCTCCCCGAATTTATCGTTTATTCCCAGCATTTTCATGGGAACAGGTAAGTTTTGCGATAAAAATTCCGCGACAGCGCTTCCCATGCCCCCGTATATGGAGTGTTCCTCGACCGTCACTATAGCGCCTGTTTCTTTGGCTGCATTTAAGATGGTTCTAGTATCAAGCGGTTTTATGGTATGCAAATTTATTACACGGGCTTTTATTTTATCTTTCTTAAGCTCATCGTGAGCTTTTTCAGCTTCGTATAAAGAATGGCCGCATGCTATTATAGTAACATCCTCACCCTCCCTATAAGTTGCGGCCTTTCCTATTTTAAAAGGCGTGGCATCGCTTGTGAGAACCGGCGCCGGATTTCTGCCGAGCCTTATATACACCGGGCCGCTATATCCGCAAGACTCGATCGTCGCCCTGTAAGCTTCGTGCGCGTCGCACGGCACGATAACTGTCATGTTGGGAAGTATTCTCATGAGGGCTATTTCGTCAAGCGCCTGGTGGGTGGCTCCGTCCTCTCCTACAGTAACGCCTCCATGCGTGCCTATTATTTTTACATTGGCTTCCATGTAAGCGACTGAAACCCTTACCTGGTCCCACGCGCGGCCGCTGGCAAATATGCCGAAAGTGCAGGCATACGGTATTTTGCCGGAAAGCGCAAGGCCCGCCGCGGTACATATCATGTCCTGTTCCGCTATTCCCATT
>CAZFLU010000027.1:3394-8980 GCA_964519195.1 uncultured Planctomycetia bacterium
TTTTTTAAACCAGCCCGCTCTCGTAGAATCAGTAAGGTCCGCTGAAAGAACTACCACGTTCTTATTTTTTCGCCCAAGTTCCAGAAGGGCCTCTCCCGCTCCGTCCCGCGTAGGTTTCATTTTTCTTTCTGCCATGCCTCTCCTTTTTATATCGCCGGCGCGTTCCGCAGAACGCTTTCCATGGAAAGCGTTCTTTTCTTTAATAAATAAATATCATTTTGCGGTATCACAAGTTCTTCGCCGTAATTGGCCTCTTTTATATTCAATGAATCAAAATCCCTGAACTTATAGCCATATATGACGTTTGCGGATTCTTCGATTATATTTCTGAATATGTCCTGTTCGATATTTCGCTTTTCCACGGGGTCAACTATAAAAAGAAGGCTTTCCGCGCGGAAATCTACGAGAAAAGACCCCGCGTTCTCTTTCTTTACAAAATGCCCGCTTATTGATTTGAGATCATAAATGCGCAGCGACGCGTCTTCCCTGAACCTGAAGTTTATTCTGCTCGCTATCTGTTCCGCTAAAAATTCAGGCAGCGTTATGTTCTTTATGTAAAATTTACCCTGCCAGTAACCTATGCCTTCCAGGGACGTCGGGGGGCTGCGGAAAAAATCCTCAAGCACGTTTTCCTGCATGTCCTTTTCAAGCTTCATCTTGTTGAATACGTCCGTTATGGCGTTTTCCTTCTTGGCCTGCGGGTTTTCGTTTATGTCTATGATTGTGCGCTTGAAATATTCGCCTCTTGATATGTCCTGCAAAAAAGCGCGTTTCACGTCATCGACATATTTGATTATTATCACCTGTATCTGGGGTATGCGCGCGTCTTGCGTTATCAGGCAGTAAAATTTTATATCCGCGTCCGTGCTTAGGACAATGCGCGAAGCGATCAAAAGCACGTCCTGTATCTTTTCCTGGGCGCGCTCGCTAAGGTTCAGCGTGATATCAAATAAATTTTCAACAGGCAGGTATATCGCAAGCGTGCTGCCCGCGATCTCGGCATTTATATTGATATTATATTCTTTACTGCATACTTCTATTATGGATTCCCGCAGCGTTTCTTTGGGATAAGTGGCCTTTTCGCATCCATATAGACAAAAAAATAACGTGAGAATAAAGACCGCGGAAATTGCTTTTTTCATCCTTTGAAATCTTCCGGTTTGGCCGGAGATTTTCCGTATTCCTTGAAGATCGCTTCTATCTCGTCGTACTCCAGCTCTTCCCGGGCAATAAGCTCCTTCGCGAATCTATCAAGTATTGCCCTTTCTCTAAGAAGGACCGTTTCCACTTCTTTATAACATTTCTGGAATATCATATTCGTGTCTTCATTAAGTTTCCTTTTTACGTCCTCTGAAAGCTGTTCCTGCGGCACAACAGTGTAGTCCCCCAGAAGGCCTGATTCTCCCATGCCGAGCTTCCACACCATATTATGGGCCGTATTCATCGCGTTCCTGAAATCACTTGAAACCCCGGTAGACGTATCGCCTGACCTTATTTTTTCAGCAGCGTACCCTCCGAGGGCTACTTTTATATCGGCCAGAAGTTTTGTTTTTGACCATGTATAAAGCTCTTCCTTGGGGTGCTGCTGTACAACGCCAAGGCTGGATTTTCTGGGTATTACCGACGCCTTGAAAACGTCTTCGGTCGGATGCAGAAGATACGAAACTACCAGATGCCCCGATTCGTGATAGGCTGTCATTTCTTTTTCTCGTTTTGTCATTGTTATCGGATGCTTTATGCCAAGCTCGATCCTGTCAAACGCGGCGCTTATCTCTTCCCATCCTATTTTTTCTTTTTTGTGCCTTGTGGCGATAAGCGCTGATTCTTTAACTAAATTAGCTATATCCGCGGGAGTTTTGTACACCGCTCTTCTCGCGAGGCGGCCTACGTCGATATCCGCTTCAATGCTCACCTTTGCGAGATAATATTCGAATATTTTAGCCCTGTCGTCAAGATTGGGCCTTGTTATATATATCATCCTGTCAAATCTTCCCGGCCTTTTAAGCGCCGGGTCAAGGCTTTCTTCAGGCGCGTTAGTAGCGGCTATTACGACTATGTTCTCTTCTTTTCCTTTAAGGCCGTCGAGTTCGGCAAGAAGCTGGTTTTGCGTGGTATTGGTTTCCTGGCCTCCCATATAACTAAAGGAGCGCGACCTGCCTATGGCGTCTATTTCGTCAATGAACAGTATGCAGCCTCCGTAACCGTAAGCCATATCTCGCGCTTTTTTGAAAAGTTTTCTGACGCGCGAGGCGCCGACCCCGACAAATATTTCCACGAATTCGCTTCCGGACATGGAGATAAAAGGCATGCGCGCTTCAGTAGCTATGGCTTTGGCCAGATACGTTTTTCCGCATCCCGGAGGCCCGATCATGAGGAGCCCCTTTATGACTTTTCCGCCTACTTTCTGGAGCATGGCCCTGTCCCTTATAAGCTGGACAACTTCCCAAGCTTCCTGTTTTGACGCTTCCATGCCGATAACATCTTTCCATTTTATCTCTACGTCTTTGCCTTTTATAGGCGCTTTGTCAAGCTTGGCGAAACCTCCCCTTAAAAAAACAAGGTACATGAAAACGAATATGGCCGCGTGGATACCCGCCATGAGAAACTGTACCGGCATGGTAGCGAGCGTCATTTTCCTGTAGAAAGATTCTAGGCTGCTTAGGCCGATCACTGAAAGTACAAGAAGAAGCAGGATCAATAGTGAAACTATTATCATCACTTTGTACATCCTAAAATACATCATCAATCTTTTCATCGCTTCTCCTTACTACAGTTTTTTAAGCTCTGCGTCCAGTTCTTTCAGGGCCAGGTCAAGTTCTTCCGGTTTCGGAGATATGCCATGCCAGTTAACTTTGTTCTCGACAAAAGAAACCCCTTTGCCTTTAACAGTATGGGCAATTATGATTTGCGGTTTATCTTTTACGCCGTCAGCCTCGTCAAGAGCGTTCATAAGCGCTTCCGCATCGTGTCCGTCAGTTTCGATAGCGTGCCAACCGAAATCCTGCCATTTCCTGCCGAACGGTTCTACGCCTTTTACATCGCAGCAAAAACCGTCTATCTGCATTTTATTAAAATCTATTACCGCGCACATGTTATCGAGCCGGTAGTGGCTGGCTGTCATCGCCGCTTCCCAAACCTGGCCTTCATTGGTCTCGCCGTCACCCATTATGCAATAAATCTTTGAGCTTAGTTTATCCATTTTATCAGCCATCGCCATGCCGTTAGCTACGGAAAGCCCCTGGCCCAGAGAGCCGCTTGATATTTCTATACCGGGAAGGCCTCTTTGCGGGTGGCCCTGAAGCCTTGAGCCAAGCTTCCTTAGGCTCCAAAGTTCTTTGCGCGGGAAATAGCCAAGGTCCGCCAAAACAGCGTAGAGAGCAGGGCACCCATGGCCCTTAGAAAGCACTACTTTGTCGCGCTCTTTCCATTCCGGTTTTTCAGGATCGTGTTTTACTCTGTAATAATACAACGCGACCAGCATCTCCACCATGGAAAGGCTCCCTCCGGTGTGGCCGCTTCCGGCTTTTTCAAGCATTACAAGGATGTCTTTTCTTATTTCTATCGCTTTTTTCTTAAGCGCGTTCACGTCAGGGTGTTTGCTCGGCATTTTTCTCCTTTTTGACATAAAAATAAAATATCCGTATAAATAAACTTTTTCGGACAAGGTAATCCGAAGTTTATTTAAGGCGTGCCCGGACAGAAAATACGTAGAAACGTAACTCTGCTATCTGTTCTTCTTCTTGTGTCTGTCTCTTCTTAGTCGTTTTTTTCTCTTATGCGTTTTGATCTTATGTCTTTTTCTTTTTCGTCCGCAAGGCATTTGTGCCTCCCTTTCTATGTTTCGTGACTCGTCGCTCGTAGCTCGTTTTCCGTTACGGGACACGTCTCGCGGGTCACGAGCCGCTAATAAATAACTTTATTCAACGGATACTCTATGATACCCGAAGCGCCGGCCTTTTTGAGGCTCGGTATTATCTCTTTCACGGTCTCTTCATCGATGATGGTGTCAACGTCGAGCCATCCTTTTTTTGAAAGGGCGGAGATCGTGGGCGTTTTCATCGCGGGTAAAATGTCGAGTATTTTTTTAAGGTCTTTTTTCCTGACGTTCATTTTAAGGCCGACTTTTTGCTCCGCGAGTATGGCGCCTTTCAGAAGAAGAACTATTTTTTCTATTTTCTTTCTCTTCCAGCCGTTCTTCCAGGCCTTTTTATTAACTATGAATTGCGTCGTGGATTCGCAAACCGTATCGATTATGCGTAACCCGTTAGCCCTTAGGCTTGACCCGGTTTCGGTAACTTCTACTATGGCGTCAACGCCCATTTTTGTTTTGACCTCGGTCGCGCCCCAGCTGAATTCAACATCGGCGCTGATCTTGTTCCTTTTCAGATATGCCTTGGTTACATTTACAAGCTCGGTGGCTATGCGCTTCGCTTTAAGGGCCTTTACGCTCTTTACGCCGGATTTTTCAGGAACCGCCAGCACCCAGCGCACCGGACGCATGCTTTGCTTGGCGTATATAAGTTCCGCGATCTTTATTACTTTTGAACCGTTTTCAAGTATCCAGTCTTCTCCGGTTATTCCGCAGTCTATTATGCCGCTTTCCACGTATCTGGACATTTCCTGGGCCCGGAAAAGAACAGGCTCTATTTCGCTATCGTCGATCGAGGGAAAGTAGCTTCTCGAAGGAATGTTCACGTTGAATCCAGCTTTTTTGAATATTTTAACCGTGGTTTCCTGAAGGCTGCCTTTCGGCAGGCCCAGTCTTAATTTTATCGACATTTTGATTCCTTTTTTACTCTGTCTTTTTCCAGTTTTTTTTGACCTTTTTTCAGCCATTTTTTTAAGGCCGAATATATTGTATCTAAATTATAATATTGTGTCAAGTTAATATGGCTGCATGGAAAAGGTAAGGGCGGCATGTGGTTTTTTTGCAAGCTTTTTGTATCTTTCGAATAAAGCTTTATAATTTTCGCTTGTTCCTTTTTGAACGTCAAGTCCTAGCTTCGCCGCTGTTTTCCTAACTCCTGATATTGAAGAGGCTTCGATCTCGACATAGTATCCCATGTGGGGCAGTTTATCTATCAGTATTTTCGCGGGTCCCAACACGTATGTTTCTCTCACTTTTTCTTTAGAGAACCATGGTTTTATGCCAAGCCCGGCCAGGGCTTTTAAAAAACCTTTGGTATCGGATACTTCGGTTTCCCGTTCTTTCATTATTTTGAAAATGCCCTGTTCCTTATTGTCATAAGGATATTTAAGGGTAAAAATGGATTTTTTTCTGCCCAAGGACCGCAGCCTTATAGTAAGGTTTTTTAAAGACGTTCCGCCCTGCCTGAGATACAGGTCTTTTTCAAGGCGTTTTGAGATAAATTTCGCGCCTATTTTCCGGAGCTTTTTTCGAACCTTGCCCGGATGTTCTATCTTAAATTTCGTCTCTATCTCTTTCATGATATTTTTATTATATCAGATTTATGGCAGGGAGTAAAGATAACGAAATAATAGACCTTAGCCGGATATGGCAAGATATGACAGCGGCGTCTGGAAATCAAAAATACGATCGCACCATCCCAGGTTATGTCCTTTTTA
>CAZFLU010000028.1:0-5660 GCA_964519195.1 uncultured Planctomycetia bacterium
TGTAAGCGCAGCCGTTTCATATTTATATTCGCGCAAGATAAGGTTAAGTTCGGTTTTCTCAAGCGCTATAAGAGAAAGCGCCTGAGCCTGTTCATACAAAACTGTATTTAATGCCATCACGGCACCGTTATGATCAGCCTCCGCTCTTCCTGTAAGGCTTTCCGAGGCTCCTTTATGACTTTTTATCTCATCAAGTCTTTTCTTTAAGGAGGCTACCCATCTTCGCGCCTCAATGACCTTACCGCTTTTTGCGACGTGAACAGCTTCCGCATCTTTAACGCGCGTTTCCGCTTTTTGTATCAAGAAAGTATATTTTGATTCAACTATGGGGATCAGTGCCCGGGTTTCCTTTATTGTGGATTGCGCTCGATGGACAAGCCTTGTTGATTCAGCCAGATTCGCTTCCGCTGTTCTTTTCCCGTCCTGAAGAACCGAATCATCCAGAAGCAATATCGTGTCGCCTATCCCGACAATAGAGCCTTCCTCTGCAACTATTTCTTTAAGGGGCAAGCCTAAATTCCCCTGACGGTTACTGGATCCGGTGCTGGCCTCGGATCTTACAATACCTTCATCGGGAAAAGGATTTTCTCCTCTGTCGCGGCTTCCGGCATCTACGATGCGGGCAAGCTCCTGGCCGTTCGCCACGGAAGTTCCCGGTCCTATAATAGTTTGAGTAGCCGCTCTAACCGGATATCCGAAAAGGTATGCGCCGCGGTCATGGGAATGAACCACTTTACCTGTTCTTTTCGGATATACTGTACAGCCGGGCAATAGCACATCATTTAGTTTATTAATCCTTGCCTTTTGTAATGTTAATTTGTTTTTTGCTGACAAAAGATCATTCTCAGCCCTTTCTATAATGCCGTCCAGCTCCCTGATCTCCTTTTTTGCGCGCGCTTCTAAGATCTTTAAATCGCTTGCGCCCTCGCGCGTGAGACGCGCCGCTGTTACTTTTTCGGCTTGAGCGCGCGACTTTTCCTCCTGAGCCGCATGCATCGCTTCAAGAATAACATTATACTCTGTCAAAGCAGCCAAACCTTTTTCCATATGTGCTTTTAATCTTTGCGCTTCTTTGCGTAAGGATAGAAGCACCTCTTCGGCGCTTTTTATTTTATCTTCGGATGCTTTAAGCATTGCCTGCCCTGCTTTCACCTTAATCTCAGCGGCTTTTTTGTTCGCCTCATACTGCGTGCGCACAGCTTCTTTGTGGCTATTGGTTTCGCGGATCAGTTCCTCTGCTTCAGCTATTGCAATATTAGTTTCATTAATAACTCGCTCCAGCATATCCCGTTCGCTTTTGAGGGCTGAGTCATCATATTTTAATAACCAATCATTTAAATCCCTGATAATGTATCCGTTAGGCCTTATTTCCCGGATCGAAAAAAGTCCGTGTTCTTCTGTCGGATCCAACTCGCATGTTACCGCAGTACCTCTATCCTTGGGATCCGCGTCAGGATCAAGGTCAGCAAAGACCCTATCTATATCTTGCGTAAGTTCGGATAAACCAGGAAAAGCGGATCTTGGGTCCGGGATGACTCTGCCGGTTACACGGCTTGTTTCCGCGGCCGGCGCGCTTCTCTCTTCTTCAACCGCGGCATCCTGCGATGTAACTTTATCGGACGTATCAGCGGATGTTGCGCGCTCTTTACTCTCGCGATTTATTTGTGGGGCTTGCGTCACATCCTGCGCCGGCCTGGGCGCGCTATCATCTCTTACGTCAGGAGTAGTGCCCGAAGCAAGCCCGGTAGGCTCTTCTTTGCCTCCTAAGCGGCCGGCCATTTCCATTTCATATTGCTCAAATAGCCGCCTTTCAAGGTCTTCTTGCACTTGTCTTGCCGACTTTTCAAAATCCTCATTTTCATCAGCGTTTGCTGCTGCCGGTTTTTCCGCTTTATCTTCCAGCAAAGAATTTAGAAACGCGATTTTGTCTTTGTTCAGGATCATATTTTTGAATTTGTCCCCGGTGCTCGCGATGATAATAATGGGACTGCTTTTATCTTCGCCTTCTATCTCCTTTAATATATGTATTACCGCTTTGTTGTATTGCGCTTTGTCTACTGTATTACCTGAAGCATCTTTTATCTCTAAACCGTCATTTGATCCGTCGTACGAAACAGTTTGGCCTCCTAAGCTTATGCTTAAAGCTTGTTTTGCTGTCTGGTCAGGAGCGCTTATACCCGTATCTAATACCCCAAGGCGTTCAAGCATGGTTGAGACAAGTACCAAAGATACTCTAAGACGGATCTCGGCTTCTACACACCTCAGCTTGACATCTTCGTATTCATCTATTAATCTTCGGACATTACGCATGGTACTTCTGCCTCCGAGAGTATAATCAGCCGCTCTTCTTTCCAGCGCGTAGCTCACCTGTTTCTCCGCGCGGATCAATACCTCATTGAGCTCTTTGGCCTCTTCCAAAGAAGCGCGGAGCTCGTTTATCATTAAATTCCATTCATATTCAAGCTCTCTTAACCTGTCCGCTTCGGCGTTTCTAAGGCTTCTCTGCTTAAGCCTTTCGATATTTGCCCTGATCTCTGCTCCGCTGCCTGCTAACCTTACCGTAGCTTCGGCGAATGCGAATATTCCGTTATCATATCCCGCGCCCATTTCGAAACGGAATGGTCGTAATTTTGCCTGGCGTTCTTTTAACCGTGACTGTTCGTACAGATTTCGTAAACGCTGCATAGCGGTGTCCCTGTTTTTATCGGTTTCTTCACTGAATTTGCGGTCAAGTTCTTTGATGTTTATGTCCGGTATTCTTTCCGGTATCAACAAGGAAGGTTCTACCCGTACGCCTGTTTTGGCCTCAACGATCATAACAAGGTCCGCTATAGCTGCTGAAAGCGCCCGCTCTGCTTCTATAAGCTCCCCCTTTACACGGTCAAGTTCCATATTAGCCGCTTGTAGTTCGTGATTACTTTTTACTCTATTCTCTTCCGTATCTTGAGCGGTATTTATAAGTTTTGTTAATATCCGCGCATTGGATTCTTTGGATTTTACACTTGCCAGAGCCGCGGTATATCCTCTGTAAAGTTCTATAACCATTTCCCGGGCGGATTCAAGCGAGGTTGAGGCAAGAAGTTTTTTATCTTCAATGTCAAGTCTTGCTATAGCGGGATCATAAATACTGTCCAGCCTGAATCTTGCTCCGGCCCTTAAGTAGGGCGCGAACCCATTTTCATGGGCTGCTCCGATGTTCGCCTGCGTCTCAAGCGTGTTCGCCGATGAGGCGAGTTTTGCGGTTTCCTGTGATATTATTATATCTATTCGGCCGAGCTCGTCTTCCAGTCTATGGCCAATACTGTCTAATGCCTGGTCAAATTTTATTGTTCCGGCTTCCTCGGCTTCATCAGGCAAAGAGCTATCATCGATCCCAAGCGCGTACATAAGTATCTTCACATTTGCCAGGTTGTTCTCAGCCCGGTTTTTTAGCTCTTCTAATCTTATCTTACGGGTCTTTAATCTTTCAAGCACCCGGGGGTCGGGCAGGTCTTTACGTTGCGCGGCAAGACGGGCTATTTCATCTTCACATTTTTCAAGAGCGCCGTCCGCCAGCAGCATCTGTCTTTTTGTAAAACGGAACATCTTTACGGCGCTTTCTTTTTGTAAAGCCGCCTGCTTTTCAGCTCTTTTCAGAAAGACATCCTGCCGGCCGGCTTCCTCCATAGCGATACCGCTTAAGACCTGTCTTCTTTGCTGTCTTGCGTGAGCTCCGGTAAGGATGCCCGGTAAGTTGAAAATACCCAGGTCTTTCCAGTCCAGCAAGGAATCCGGAAGCTTTAGATACACAAAGCCTACCGGTCCGGAAGAAGACATAGGAGAAACTGAAAAAACGATACTGACAGAGTCCCCATCTTTTTTTATGGCGACAGCCGTAAGAGCGTACCCTCTTCTCTCGGCCCTATGCATCGCTATATTAAGGGCTTCTTCGCCTGTTCTGTAATCTATCAGGATATCGCCTGTTCTTTGTCCGTTGCTGTCGGCAAGGGAAATAATATACTGCCGCTCTATATCGCCTACTCTATACCAGTTTTCAAAGACCTCGCCCTTATCCGGATCATTAACCGTTATTTCACCGTTTTGATTTATCTTTACTCTAATGCCTTTTCGGATATCTTCCACGTCGCTGGCAACGACCGTATTGCCCTCCAGCGCAACTTGTCCTATATATTTATTATCTTTTCCTGTGACAGCCAGAGTTTTTATTTCCTTTCTTCCTGTAATAGTGAGCCCTGTAAGGACTCCGTTAGCCGCAAGCTCATTGTCGGGCCCTTCGGTAACCATCGAGCCTGCGGGCACCATATTCTCTATCGCGCTTGAGATAACATAATTACCTTCCATGTTTGACTTGAACGCGCTAAGGATGCTTTCCACGTCCTGGTCGCTTATATCATCGAACTTGAAAGTATCCGATTCTTTAAAACTTGAAATGTCCTTTAAACTGCTTTTAGCCTGTTTAAGCTGCAGGTCCAGGAGTTTTTGATCGCGCGTCATTTCCTTTTTTTGTCTTTCGAGCCGATCTATTTCGGTTCCGGGAATATCAGGCCTCGCTTTTCGTGTCCTTATTCTTTCACCCAGGTCCTCTATTGAGTCTGACAGACTACCCCGCCTTTCCATGATAGAATGCATGAATACAAGCTGCCTTGCTATCTCTTCCTGCAATTGCCTTTCTTCCAGCTTATATCTGATCTCGGCGCCCCTTATAAATTCTTTGCCTGCCTCGCGCTGATATTTTATGCCCGGATGATATAGAAGTATTTCTGCCGCTATGGTTAGTCCTGAATCGTTCAATATATTACTGCCGGTAATATCAGGGTTCAATATATCGGTGCTAACGCCTAATGATCCGGTAACAACGATCACGGGGCTGAAAAGTTCCGCGTCGGGTTTTGCCCTGTTCCTGGCTATCTCTATACCCTTTTGCGCAGGCGCCATCCTATCTCTATCCTGCGCTGCCAAGAAAAGCTCTTCGAAAGAAGGTTTTGTTATGGAATACGAAGCTGCGTCCAGAGAAACCGAGATAAAAGGCATTTTTCTCTCCATGAGCTCTATTCTTTTACTTTCTGAAGCGTCTTGAGGCACATGCAGCGTATCCAACGGCGATAAAAAGCTGTATATACTGTCTGTTATTTTTATCATTTCTGTATCGCTTTTTACCCGTTTTCTCCAGAAGAGGATACCTTTCCGTTTTCTTCCTTCTTTAAACTCATATATCAGATTTTTAAGCGCTATACGCTCTTCCGCTGAAAAATTATCCCGTATATATAATGCGGTTCTGCCGATATTCATTCTCTCTTTCTGCGTCATATTACCAACTAATTCCGTGAATTTTTGCACCTCATCTATATAATCCTGGATTTGTTTTTCGCCCAAGGGCATTATGAGATCGGGCAGATATGCTCTTACTTTCGTCCACGCAGACTCGGCGTCTTCATGTTCTTTCTGCTTAAGATGCTTCCTGCATAAATCCATAAGGCTAAGAATTTCCTTTAGAGTATCATGATCGTATTTGTCAAGCCGCATGGTGGTAGTGCCCCTGGCTCTTCTTACATCTATACCTGCATCCAAAAGGGAACGCGAAAGATCCGACCTTTGGATCTCGGCTTCCTTTGCCTCGCGCATGGCTCTCAGAAGAGACGCGAGGCTTCTTTCCAACCCGC
>CAZFLU010000028.1:5670-8976 GCA_964519195.1 uncultured Planctomycetia bacterium
TCGTATCTTGTTCTTTCACTTGCGATCTGTTTGTTTGCCTGCTGCGCTATATGCACCTGCTCCTTATTATATGCGTCCGTTAGCGCGTGCATTGTATCGTTTGCTCTATCGGATGCGTTATCAAGCATTCTTTTTATGAGCTTATATTCGTCTATGGATCTCAAATACATCAGGAAAGCTTCCTGTTTTCGTTTGGCGCTTTCCTTGTCCCCGAATATTGCGCGCAGTCTTATACCGACGAAGCTAGGATCTTTAAACCCCTCATATAACGTGCGCCTTAAAAGATCTTCTTCCCATATAGCCCTGACCTCAAGGTCGAGATATTTGAAAATACCTGAGGGAACAAGCGCATAATAGGCTTCTATTTCTTGTGCCTTGTTGGCGAGCAGTAAGGAATAATATTGCGAAAGGTCTATGCCGGCATCCTTAAGCGCCGTGCTTAGACTTTCTTGGGATAGAGCGTTTTCATCCGGATCGAACTCAGTGTCGCCGGTCCATCCCATTACATATCGTATTTCGGATTTAGCATCAAGGAGTGCCTTGCGCTCACCGGCCAGATCACTTTTGGTTCTCGCGATTTCAAGGTCCAGCCTTGCGATGTCTTCAGCGGTTACCCGGCTGGGTACGATGTCTTGGCGTAATGACTCCAGTGATGATAAGTGTTCGGTAAGTATCTTTGCGTTCCTCTGAGCGGCAAGAGCGTTTGCGTATAATTGAAACAGATTAATGACAACATCCGCCTTTGCCTGCTCCAGAGATACCCTGCTCTGTCTTTCTATGGCTTCCCTTGACCTTACCTCTCTGTCTTTTTCAGAATCGAATAACAAAAGTCCCATGTCCGATCTCAGCCTGAGCTCGGGTCCTTCGAATATTTCTATTTTTTTAGCAAGCTTTTTAAGCTGACTTTCTCTTCGGCTTACTCTTGCGCGGCCTTTCTTGACCTCCTCCTCGTCATCCGCTATCTCCCTTTCTTCGTTAGCTATTCTATTGCGATGCGTTTCTATATCTCTAAGGCCCTGTTCTATCTCTTCCCGCTCCTGTGCTACGCGAGCCGTATCGTTCCTCGCCATAGCGCGCTCCAGCTGCGCCTGGTCATTAGCGAGGGCTGGGAGACTGTCCTGCAGATTCCTGCTAGCTCGGGTAAGCTGAGCTTGGTCATTGGCCAAAGCCATCAGGTCCTCCGCAAGCTCACGGCGGTTATCGCTCAGTTCAAGAGCTGTTTGCCTTGCATCCGCGACCGCTCTTTCAAGCGGACCGGAGCCCACGCCTCCCCCCTTAGAACCATACCTCAGAATTATATCCCAGAAAAATGTACCGGCACCCGCGAGTTCCCTTCTTAATTCGGCAAGTTTCACTCTTTCTTCGGCACGCTTTACCTGATAGCCGTAACGCACTATATCCCGTACCATTCCGGGCAAACTGTGCCGCGATCCGTCCTGCGCCCTCAGGTACATTTCGTAGTGAAGCTCTTCAACGATCAGTTTTTGCGTGCGCGTATTGCCTTCTATTATTTCATCGTGTGAGGCGTCGATCTTTATGTTCCTTGCGCCTATTATAGGCCCGTATTTCCCTGATACGGACGTATGCAGATTGATCACCCTTGCCCCGTCCGGTATGTAATTTACGTAATCCCGGTTACCGTCAATAAATACTATTATCGCGTCCTCTCTGCTTCCGCCAAGCTCAATAAATTTCTCACAGGCCGCGACAGCGTCATCTGAAGACTCTCCTGTAGCAAAGAATATGACCGGCCCCTTACTTTGCAACCATGTATTATAAGCGGTCTCTCCCGCCTCAAGAGTCCTTGCGGTAAGCTTTCCGAGCCCGTCTTGATATAAAATAGCGCTGAGAACTCCGTCTTTATCGCCGTTCTCGTATCCGAGGCGGTTAAGATCTGTTACAATATTGTTTAATGCCTTTTCAAACCTTCCTTCGCTAAGTAAAGGCCTCCAGTCCTCAAAACCGCTTATTATAGGCAAAGGCAAAGCTTGCGCGGAAGCCGGAAGACTTTGCGTGATGTCCGTACCCTGCTGCATCCCGGCTTCGCCGGGATAGCCCTCTGAAACCATGTGCATAGGACTGACGCATCCGTTAAGCAAGGCGCCGGCGGTTATGACAAGAGCCGCGGCAGCGGCGCCCTTGGCTATCTTACCCCAGTTTATTTTTATCGTGTCGTTTAAACGCGCCTCCTCGAGCGCGTTTTTCCCGAGATATTTTTCTGGCAGCGATAGGATCGATTCGCCTTTTATTTCAAGCTTTTTTTCGCACTCCCTGACTGCGAACCTTAGGGCGTCTACTTCTCCGAAACGTAAGATGCCGTTCGCCGCGCAGAATTCGGCCCATTCCAGCTTAAATTTTAAAAATGAAATACTAACCAGGTCTTCCTCGGCCAGCTTGCACAGCTCTTCAAGTTCCGTATCGAAATCCTTGAGCTCCGCCGGCCTGCCGGATAGTTTGTCATAGATGCCGATTTCTCTGAACGCGGTAAGTATTATAAAATCCTTGAGAAACGACTCCTGTTCACTCGGTTTCAGTGCCGGATTTTTACCGAGAAATATAGCGATTTCTTCTTTTGCTTTTTTTTCAAAATCGCTATCGAACAGGGAAGCTATTTTTTTCCTGATAAGATTTTCGAATTCTTTTTTGTGCTTTGTAAATTCCTTTTTTGGAATGGCCTTTTCAATAGCCGCCATTCCCATAGCGGCTAGCCCAGGCATGCCGCCTTGTATTATCCGCTCTATCCTGAATGACGTATCGTAGAACGTGTTGCGCTTGAATTCGATTTTTGCCGCACTTAAAAGGTGGCTGCCTAATTTTTCGAAAAGTTTATTAATTATTTCTTCCGGTATGATTTCCGCGGGACGGCGGCGCCTTGCCGCCCATAGTCTGAGGCGCGTGAAAGTAAGGATATTCAGCCAGCGTTTTCTAGAAGCTCGTATTCGCTCGAGCTTCGAAATCCTTTGCCTGCTTTCTTCTATCCTGACCTTGCGATCTTCTATATATTCGTTCACCGATTGAGGTACGTAGTAATAAAAGTTTTCTTCGGGTGAAACCTGGTTTCGGGGTTCATTTTCAAATCTTTCCAGCCGCGCCTCCAGATGCTCCAAATTCTCTCCCCCGGGCTCAGCGGTGACTGTCATCCTCCTGTCTTCTATGCGTCTTATTTTTTCGCCTATTTTCGAATGTCGTAAACGCGCGGTTGCCTCCCCGTCGGCGCCGCGGAGAGAAGTTATTTTTTTAACGTTTGTTACGCGTGTTTTACGGAAAAGTTCGCCCCTGGAAAACTTTATCAATACCTGAGAAGTT
>CAZFLU010000029.1:0-8871 GCA_964519195.1 uncultured Planctomycetia bacterium
GTATTATGCCCAAAGGCTTGCCTTCGCTTATCAGCGGAGCGCTTATGAGAGAGTTAAATCCTTCGTCTAAGGCCTGCGTCGCGGAAAATCTAAAATCTTTATGTATATCTTCAACGATAAGCGGCATTCTGTGCGAAAGGACCCATTTATCGAACGCGTCGCCGTTCTTGGCTTTTACGATCAGCTGTGGATCGCGTTTTTTGGAGCGGGTAAGCATCAGCTCTTGCTTTTCAGTGTCTACCACATAAAAAAGCACTCTCGTGGCGTTCTCGAACAATCTGAAAGAATTCCTTATGATCGAATCCAGAACGTCCTCTTCGGTTATGTCAACGCTGTAATCTTCTATTATATTTTTAAGATAAGTTACCCTCCGAAGGCTGGCCCTTATCCTGATATTGTCTTTCTGCTGTAGTGTTATTTCATCTTTTATCAGGTTTATCTCTTCGTCGATCTTGTCTCGCGTTACTTCGGCGTTTTTTATTTTTTTTTCTGAATATATTTTTTTTTGGTACGACACAATGGAAGCCGCGCATAAAAAAACTATAAGAGACCCTCCGGTTTTTGGGCCGAAAAATAATAAAAAATAGCCCGCTGTTATAGCTGACATGAAAAATGCCGCAACCCAGGTGAAAAGAAACCAGCACAAAACAATAGGAATGATCACGTAAAAAGACAGGATAAGAAGATCGATCTTAAAATCGAGGCTCGCAAAATTAAAAACACCCTTGAAGGTGTTTAGAAAATATAACGTCAGGAGCCAGGCCGGAATAGAAAGAAGCGCGATCAGTTTTTTTACTTTGGTATGGCCCATACGTTAAAGGCCGTTCCTTGTTGAGGGTTAAATTATGGTTTTTTCCGTATCTTTGTCAAAAAAATGCACTTTGCTCATATCAAAAACAAGGTCCATGTCCTGATTGATGGGAGGGTTATCATGCCCTCCTACCTTGGCGACGATAATGCTTTTACCTGTGGAAAGATGAAGATAAACCTCGCTTCCCATCGGTTCTACGATCTCGCAGGCAAGCGTAACAGTGTTGTCCGGAGAAGCTTCCGTGACAAAAAGCTTATCATATATGTCTTCGCTTCTTATGCCGAATATTATTTCTTTATTGATATAAGGTTCAAGCGCGGGCGCCATATCATCCACTACCCTTACTTTTACCCTGCCTCCCGATTCATGAAAATAAATTTTTGAATCTTTTTTCAATAGGGCCCCTTTCAGGAAATTCATGGCCGGGCTTCCTATGAATCCCGCGACAAATTTGTTTACGGGTTTGGCGTATATGTTGGAGGGAGTATCTATTTGCTGTATCTCGCCGTCGTCCATTACAACGATGCGGCTGCCCAGGGTCATTGCCTCTATCTGGTCATGCGTCACGTAGATCATTGTTGCCTGGAGCCTTATGTGGAGCCGGTTTATCTCGGTGCGCATCTGCGTGCGCATTTTCGCGTCAAGGTTGCTTAGCGGTTCATCAAATAAAAACACCAGGGGTTTTCTTACAATGGCCCTCCCAAGCGCGACCCTCTGCCTTTGCCCGCCTGAAAGTTCTTTTGGTTTTCTGTTAAGCAGTTTATCCAGGCCGAGTATGAGAGCCGCTTCGCGCACTCTTTTATCTATTTCGCTTTTTGGATATTTTCGTAGCTTAAGCCCGAACGCCATGTTGTTATAAACGTTCATGTGAGGATAGAGGGCGTAATTCTGGAACACCATGGCGATGTTTCTGGATTTTGGCGGCAGGCTGTTCACGATCTGATTGCCTATGTATACATCTCCGCGGGTAGCTTGCTCAAGGCCTGCTATTATGCGCAGGGTCGTGGATTTCCCGCAGCCGGAAGGCCCTAAAAGAACTACAAATTCTTTATTTTCAACGCCGAGGCTGACGTCTTTTACGGCTTCAACTCCGCCGGGAAATATCTTCGTTACATTTCTTAAGCTTACTTGTGCCATAAGGATTTATTAAGTGCTTATTATATATTATATATAAGCTGAATGTCAATATTATACGCTATGAGCGGATGTTTAAGACAGGTAGTCCATAAGGCCGGCTATGCGCTCTCGCAGATCTTTGCGGCTTGTTATCATGTCTATCAACCCGTGTTCCAACAGGAATTCCGAACGCTGAAAGCCTTCAGGTAGCTTTTGCCGTATTGTCTGTTCTATCACGCGCGGGCCCGTAAAACCTATTAGAGCCCTGGGCTCTGCTATCATTACATCACCCAGTGAAGAAAAGCTCGCCAATACCCCTGCCATGGTAGGGTTTGTTAAAACAGATATATAGAGAAGGCCTTCTTCGGAATGCCTTGCTAAAGCGGCGCTTGTTTTAGCCATTTGCATAAGCGAGATCATTCCCTCATACATTCTGGCCCCGCCTCCGGAGCCTGAAACAATGACTATCGGAAGTTTGTTTTTCGTAGCGTGTTCGATAACGCGCGTTAGTTTCTCGCCAACAACAGAGCCCATTGAGCCCATGATAAATTTCGAATCGGTAAAACCAAATGCCGCTTTTTTGCCGCTAACCTTGCCTTCGCCGACCATCGCGGCCTCTTTAAGCCCGGTAACCTCCTGGTCTTTCTTGATCTTTTCAGCATAGCTTTTCGGGCCCTTAAAGTTAAGCGGATCAAGCGTTTCAAGGTCCGCGTAAAGTTCCTTAAAAGACCCTGCGTCCAGGAGAGTCTTTATCCTGTCTTTTATTCCCAGGGTGAAATGAAAATTACATTTGGGGCACACATGCAGATTGTCCTCAAGCTTTTTATTATAAATTATCTCTCCGCAATCATGGCACTTTGTCCATAGCCCTCCCGGCATATCTTTTTTCTTGGACAGGGTGAGTTTGGTATATTTGGGCCTTCTGAATATTGGCATATTTTTAACTTAAAACTTATAACCTATCACTTAAAACTTATTAATCACAAGTCCCGTTAAAAGCTTCGGGTAAAAGTAAGTGGATTTTTGCGGCATCATCTCGCCGTTTTCAGCTACATTTTTCATTTCCATAACGCTCGTGGGCCTTAAGAAAAATGCCATATCGTAATCGCCTTTGTCCACCACTTTAACCGCGTCGGTTTCCTCTCTTATATATTTTACAATACTTTCGTCAACTTTTATACCTAATAATTCATCAATAACGATATCATGAAGTATTGTAACGTCCAGCCTTTTCAGGAACCGTGTTTTTAGCGAATTTTTAACGCTTCCCGGCTTATATGCCTTTTTCATGTCTATGACATAGAAACTTTTATCCATATAAATACCGAAAGCGTGCCTGTTCCTGGGTAACTTGTCAAGATACGCGGTGCATTCGCCCAGAGATCTTACTTTTTTTATGTTAAAATATTTTTTTACTTTATTTATTACCTCGCTAAAGGAGCCAATGCCTGTTTTTCTTAGGACCCTGTGCGTTGAAAGTATGGTGAGATTCCCTTTTTCGCTAAGGTTTGAGAAATACATCATTATGTAATTCACGTTCTTATTATATTTATTTTTTTTGCGCGAGGCGTTCCTGTAGTTAAGCGCTACCTCGTACCTGTGATGCCCGTCGGCTATGAAAAGTTTTTTTTCTTTCATTACGCTCTTGACGCGGGATATGAGCCCCGCCTCGTCCATTTGCCATAACCTGTGCGTGACACCCTCTGCGTCAAGCTCAAAAAGCGGCGGCCTTGATCTTAACGACCTCCTTAGAGCATTATTGACCCTGTCCTCTCTGTCCTGGAACAAGCTGAAAACAGGGCTAAGGTTCGCTTTCACTTCTTTTATCAGATTAAGCCTGTCTTCCTTTGGTTTTGCCAGAGTATATTCGTGAGGCAGGATCCCGCTTTCTTTAGGGTCCTCTATTTTCATTAGGGCTATGAATCCGACGCGCTTCTTTTTTACGCCTTTATGAAGATATACCTGTTCATAAATATATATGGATTCTTTCTTGCTTCGTAGAAGCGCTTTTTCTCTTATCCATTTATCCATGAACTTTTTAGCGCGTGTATATTTATTGTTATTCCTCTTATCGCTTTTTTCTTCCCTGCCTAGTATGAGGCGTATTATGTTATGAGGGTCCTGCTGATAAAAACGCGCCTGCATTTTTGGGGAAATAACGTCGTAAGGAGGGGCGGTAACTTTCGCTATGTCGACCTTTTTATTATTATAGACAAGCCCTTTGAAGCCTTTTATAGCTGCCATTATTCTCCTTTACTGCTTAGCGCTACTTAGCGGAAAGCTTATCGCATGACGAGCACGCGGCTTGGCCCGCCTTTGCGGGGCAAGCGTTTATTTTAGCCGGGCTTTTTTTCTTATAATCAGTTTCGTAAAAACCGGAACCTTTCAATATTATCCCGCTGCCTGATCCTATAAGTCTTCTTACAGGGCCCTTGCATTTCGGGCATTTCTTTATCGGGCTGGCTGACATGTTCTGGAACATTTCAAATGTTTTTTTGCATTTTCCGCATTCGTATTCATATGTCGGCATTTTAACCCCCTATATACTTAATAGCGTATAGCGTATAGTAGAGAGCGGATAGGAAAAGCAAACAAAACTCTATACGCTAAACGCTATACGCTATCCGCTATCCGCTAAACGCTATTATTTGAACGCTTCCTTGACCTTGTCCATGAATTTTTTTGAACGGCTTCGTTTTTCTTCGGAAAGGGTTTCCTCGAAATTTTTAAGTATTTTTTTCTGTTCTTCGCTCAAGCTCTTAGGCACTTCCACGTTCACTTTAATAAGCTGGTCGCCTACATTGCTTCCGGATAATATGTCGGGCACTCCTCGTCCGCGCACCCTGAATATTTTTCCGCTTTCCGTACCTTGAGGAATTTTGATAGCGGCTTTCCCCGTAAGCGTGGGCACGCTTATCTCGCTTCCGAAAACAGCTTGCGGAAAACTGATCTTTACGTTGCAGTAAATATCATTCTCATGCCGCTTGAAAAACTTATGGGCCGAGACTTTCAGAACAACGTAAAGGTCACCCCGGTTCTCCCCGCGGCCGCCGGCGTCCCCTTCGCCTGTAACCCTAAGCCGTATCCCGGTATCTGAACCGGCAGGCACTTTTACTTTTATTTTTTTTGCGCGCCGCGTTTTTCCGCTTCCGCGGCACGTTTCGCACGGGTCTTTTATCACTCTGCCCGCGCCGCCGCAGGCCGGGCAGGTCCTTGAGATGTTAAAAAAACCGGCGTTCGATATTACCCCTCCGGCGCCGCCGCAGGTTTTACATACAGTATCCTTGGTCCCGGGCTTCGCGCCCGTGCCCTTACAGGTTTCACAATTGTCAAACCTGTAAAAAGACAGGTCCTTTTCCGCGCCAAGCGCGGCTTCTTCAAAACTTACGGTAAGCTCTTCCTGTATGTCGCTTCCGCGGGCCGGCGCGCGATTTCTTGGTGAGCGGGAACCAAAAATATTCCCCCCCATACCGAAACCGCGCAATATATCTTCAAAACCTCCGAAAATGTCCGATATATCCTCGAAATGAGTGAAATCCTGCCACGAAAATCCGCCTTTTCCGAACGCGCCTTTTAATCCCTCATGACCGTACTGGTCGTAAGTTGTCCTCTTGTTGGTATCGCTAAGCACTTCGTAAGCCTCGGATACTTTTTTGAATTTCTCCTCCGCTTCCTTATTGTCAGCGTTCTTATCAGGATGATACTTAAAGGCAAGTTTTCTGTAGGCTCTTTTTATTTCATCAGCGCTGGCGTTCCTGCCAAGGCCCAGAACTTCATAGTAATCTTGTTTCATATTTAGCGTATAGCGGATAATATAGCGGATAGCGGATAGCGTATAGTAAAAATCTATCCGCTACACGCTAAACGCTAACCGCTAATAATTATTTACCTTTATTCTTGTCTTCGTCGTCAACTTTGTAATCTGCATCAACAACGTCTTCTTTGTTTTTTTCCTGGCCCGGCCCTTCTGGGCCCGCGCCGGGTTTACCCTGGCCGCCTTGGGCTTTTTGCTGCTTGGCCTGGGCTTCCTTATATACTTCTTCCGCGAGTTTATGAGAAGCCTTGCTTAATTCTTCCTGCGCTTTTTTTATCTCGTCCGGATCGTCCGAACCAAGCGCTTTTTTTGCCTTTTCTATCGCTTCTTCTATCTTTTTCTTTTCGCCTTCGGTCACTTTGTTGCCGTAATCTTTAAGCGATTTTTCAATGCTGTAAACAAGGGTATCAAGCTGGTTCTTGGCGTCTATGGTCTCTCTTTTTTTCTTGTCTTCGGCGGCATGCGCTTCCGCTTCTTTTTTCATCTTCTCTATTTCTTCCTTGGACAGGCCGCTCGAAGATTCTATTCTTATCTTTTGCTCTTTGCCTGTGCCAAGGTCTTTCGCGGAAACGTGCACTATTCCGTTAGCGTCTATGTCAAAAGTAACTTCGATCTGCGGAACTCCTCTCGGAGCGGGCGGTATGCCCACGAGATCAAATCTTCCCAGTGTCCTGTTGTCACCGGCCATTTCACGCTCTCCCTGAAGCACATGTATAGAAACAGCAGGCTGGTTATCAGCGGCTGTCGAAAATACCTGGCTCTTTTTTGTGGGTATCGTGGTGTTTTTTTCGATGAGCCTTGTAAGCACGCCTCCCAGCGTTTCAATGCCAAGTGAAAGCGGCGTGACATCAAGGAGAAGAACGTCTTTAAGGCCTTCCTCGCCGCTTAGCACTCCTCCCTGTATGGCCGCGCCTACGGCTACCACTTCGTCGGGATTTACGCCTTTATGCGGTTCTTTTTCGAATATCTTTTTAACAAGCTCCTGCACTTTTGGCATTCTTGTCTGCCCGCCGACAAGCACAACCTCGTCTATGTCGCTTGCCTTGAGGCCCGCGTCTTCAAGCGCCTGTTTGCATGGGCCGGCTGTCCGCTGCACAAGGTCGTCCACAAGCTGCTCAAGTTTTGACCTTGTAAGAGTAAGCGAAAGATGTTTTAGCCCGCTCTGGTCGGCTGTACTAAAAGGAAGGTTTATTTCTGTCTGTAAATTGGACGATAGTTCGCACTTTGCCTTTTCCGCTCCCTCTTTAAGCCGCTGTAGAGCCATTTTATCTTTTCTAAGATCAATACCGTCTGATTTTTTGAACTCATCCGCTATCCAGTCGATCACTTTTTGGTCAAAATTGTCGCCTCCTAAATGTGTATCACCGTTCGTGGCTTTGACCTCCACTGCCCACTGGCCGTCTCCGGCCTCTCCTACGTCAAGTATCGAAATATCGAATGTTCCGCCTCCGAGGTCATATACGGCTATTTTTTCGTTCTTCTTTTTATCAAGGCCGTACGCGAGGCTGGCTGCTGTAGGTTCATTTATTATGCGAAGCACGTTGAGCCCGGCTATGGTGCCCGCGTCTTTTGTCGCCTGTCTCTGGGCATCGTTGAAATACGCGGGAACTGTTATTACAGCGTTCTCAACTTTTTCCCCAAGATAGTCTTCCGCTGTTTTTTTCATTTTTTGAAGTATCATCGCGCTTATCTGGGGAGGCGTCCAGTCTTTGCCGCCCGTGTTAACTATCACGTTGCCGCTCGGATCTTCTCCTATATGGTAAGGAACAAGTTTTTCTTCCTGCGCGACTTCGGAATGTTTTCTTCCCATGAACCTTTTTATGGAAAAAACCGTATTGTCAGGATTTGTAACTGCCTGCCGTTTTGCGGGCTGCCCGACAAGTTTTTCGCCCGACTTTGTAAAACCTACGACGCTGGGTGTTGTGCGGGCCCCTTCTGCGTTCTCGATCACTTTCGGCTCCCCGCCTTCCATTATCGCGACGCAGGAATTCGTGGTACCGAGGTCTATGCCTATCACTTTTCCTTTGATCTTTTTCTTTTCTGCCATGTTTTACCTCCGATTTTTCGCTAGAAAAATCGTCCCGGGTCCCGCCATTTATTAGAAATGGCTGGACGAGGGACCTTTTTCTTCTTTTTTACTTGAAATCTTTACCTTCGCAGCCCTTAAAAGTTTCCCGCTCATTGTGTATCCGGGAGAGATCTCCTCGGCCACAACATCTTCGGGATGTTCGCTGTCTTCAACGATACCGACTGCCTCGTGAAAATGCGGGTCAAATTTCTCACCCGCTGTTTTTATCTTCTCGACCCCGTTATCAGTAAGAAGTTTATGAAGCTCTCCCAGTATCATTTCAACGCCTTTTGATACCATCTCATTTTCTTTATGGTTCTTAGCGGCTTCGTGCGCCCTGTCAAAATTATCTATTATAGGTATGAGCTGCAAAAAAAACTGCTCATTGGCAAACCTTATGAAATCTCCGCGCTCCTTAGCGAACCTCTTTTTAAGGTTATCGTACTCGGCCATAGCGCGTAGCCACTTGTCTTTATAATCTATTTTTTCGTCTTCTTGCGGTTTTGCGCCCGGTTTTTCTTCCGGGGTTACTCGCGTTTCTTTTTCCGCGGCTTTTTGTTCTTTTTCGTTCTTTGTCATATCATATCCTTTCAAGAATATCGCTTGTCATATCGGCAATATATTCGACTATGGGAACTATCCTTTCATAACGCATTCTCATGGGCCCTATGATACCTATATTGCCTGACCGTTTTTTCTTAACTTTATAAACGGCTGTTATTATGGTGCACTCGCGCAGGCCTTCAAGCGCGTTCTCCCGGCCGATACTTATCCGGGTATCCAAGCTATCCATGCCCTGATTCAGAAGCGCGAGCATTTCATCTCTTTCCTCGATGATCCTTAAAAAATCGCGCGCCATTTGAAGCTCATGGAACTCGGGCTGCTCAAGCATGTGGTATGTTCCGTCAAAATAAAGTTTATTGTTTGGTGAAAGCGCTATTCCGGTATAATTTGTTATTTCCGAAAGAGAACGCGAGGCGGCCTCAAGCACTTCCTCAAAGAACTTTTTTTCCGCCAGGTACCGCTTGATCTTAAGAAAAACCTCGGAACCCGAAAGCCCTT
>CAZFLU010000030.1:0-8773 GCA_964519195.1 uncultured Planctomycetia bacterium
GTAGCGCCTCTCCACGACGGGATGAACCTGGTGGCGAAGGAATTTATTTCTTCCAAAAACGACTTAAATGGCACTCTTATATTGAGCCAATTTACCGGAGCGGCGAGGGAGCTGATAGACGCCATATTCGTTAATCCGTATGACCTTGAAACATTCGCGCTTGCGATAAAAGAAGCGCTGGATATGCCGGAAGATGTAAGAAAGAACAAGATGCAAAACCTGCGTGAAGTGGTAAAAGAGAAAAATATCTATAAATGGGCAGCAAAATTCCTGGAAGAATTAAAAAAGCTTTAGAAGAAAAAATAAAAAAGTCCGAAAAAATAATTTTTTTTCTGGATTATGACGGCACTATCACACCGATAAGAAAAAAGCCTCAATTTGCCAGGATCGGCAAGAGGGCAAGAGGCGTCCTGAAAGAGCTTTCCGAAAAAAAGTGGGCTGAAATCTTTATCCTGACAGGCCGCTCCATACGGGATGTCAGGAAACTGGCAGGCTTAAGGACCATAAACTGTATCGGCAATCACGGTATTGAGATAGAAGGTAAAAATATATCTTATAAATACGCTCCCGCGCTGAAAATGGTGCCGGTCATAAATAAGATACACGCGATATTAAAGCGAAAAATAAGGCAAAAAGGTACGGTTCTCGAGAACAAGACATACACGCTAAGCCTGCACTATAGAGCGTCTGACAAAAAAGACATTCCGTCAATAAAAAAAAGTTTCATGCATGTTACGGCCCCGTTTATCGAACGCGGCTACATTAAAGTAACAAAAGGGAAAAAGGTCCTGGAAGTCCGGCCCGACATTAACTGGAATAAGGGCCTTGGGCTTTTGTGGGTTCTCTCTAAAAAAACCGGCAAAAAATACTTGCCAATATGTATAGGGGATGATATAACTGACGAAGACGCTTTTTCAGCTCTTGGAAAAAAAGGAATTACGATATTTGTATCCAATTCAAAGCGAAAGACAAAAGCGCGCTACAGGCTAAAAGATCCCGGTGAAGTTTTGAGCTTTTTAAAGTGGATCATGCTGAATCGCCGGAAGGCGGAAAAATGACAAAGAAAAGCCTTTTTACCAAAAAATCCAAGAACCCTTTTAACTTCTCGACAAGCGTGAAGCTCAGGGAGCTGACTGCGAAAAAAGCCCGCAACCTTCACGAGCTGGCGGAACTTATCAAGATAGTTCCGGGCTCTGTAATATATTACCACACGCACGTATTCCTTCAGAGGCACCATTATATTTCCCCCGAGCCGCCGAATGACTTCGCCTACTGGGTTTCGAATGCGCTGGGAGAGTATAAGCTCGGCGAAGAACTTGCAAGCATAGATATCTGCGCATTCAGCAGCATAAGAGAGCTGCGGGAAAAGATAATCTCTGTAATCGAAGCTTTCCTTTTTGACAATAAGGACCCGTTGCGCCAGGCGCCCGTGGGAAAAGAATTCGAATTCATCAAGGCCCATAGCGTTGTCATGCCTACCGGCTATACAGCTCATTCGCTGGGAGAGTTCCTGGAAATAATCGAGAAAATAACTATCCATTCAATATATTTTCATATCTTTGAGGCGAAACTGCGCCTTGAAAAAGGCATAAACGATTTTTCATTCTGGATAGGGACTTCTGCCGGAGCGCCGGAAGCCGCCATGAAGATAGCCTCGCTTGACCCATATACTTTTACGCTTGAAGGCTTGCGGCATAAAATAATATCAATTATAGAGGAAAGCTGTATTTCAAAATGAGAATAACTGATTACGAAAAAATAGTCGGCAAGGACATGGTAGACGAGATCAGGCTTATAAGCAAAAAGCTTAAAGGTAAGAAGGTCCAGTGTATCAATTCGACAAAGGTAGGCGGAGGGGTTGCCGAGATATTATCGCGCCTTATACCCCTTATGCAGGACCTTGGCGTTAACGCGACATGGGACGTTATAAACGCTGATCCCGATTTTTATAATGTCACAAAAGCGTTTCATAACGCGCTTCACGGCAGAAAAGTCGATATTGCCCAGGCGATGTTCGATAAGTTCCTGTCCACGAGCAGGGAGATAGTAAAGAACACGAAAATTTACGGTGATATAGTATTCGTTCATGATCCCCAGCCAATAGGGCTTATTGAAAAAAAAGAAAATGACAATAAATGGCTCTGGCGGTGCCATGTTGACGTGTCGAACCCCTATCTTGAAGTGTGGGAATTCCTGCGAAAATACATAGAAAAATACGACGCGTCTGTTTTTTCAAGCCCAAAGTTCGCCAGGGAGCTTGACATAGCGCAGTTCTTGGTGGCTCCTTCGATCGATCCTTTCAGCGACAAGAATAAAGATCTTACGCGGAATGAGATAAAAAGCGTGCTAAGAAAGTACGAGATAGACGAAAGTAAGCCCATAATTACGCAGGTCTCGAGGTTTGATTACCTTAAAGACCCTCTCGGCGTCATCGATACTTACAAACTTGTTAAAAAGTATATCGACTGCCAGCTTATCCTGGCGGGTAATAGGGCCGCGGATGATCCTGAAATGGACGCGGTGCTTAGCGAAATAATGGAAAAAAAAGGCAAGGACCCGGACATACATGTTCTTTTGATACCGCCTGAAAATAATGACATAGATATTAATGCCATACAGCGCGCCTCGAACGTGATAATACAAAAATCAATACGTGAAGGATTCGCTCTTACGGTTACAGAGGCCCTGTGGAAAGCAAAGCCTGTTGTGGCTTCCGCGGTAGGAGGCATACCGCAGCAGATAAGCGACAGATTCAACGGCCTGCTTTGTTATACTATCGGCGGAGCCGCGCTTAAAGTGCGCGAACTTCTTAACAACCCGGATTACGCGAAACGACTGGGCCATAACGCGCGCGAACATGTGCGCAGGAATTTTCTCTCAACCAGGCACTTGAGGGATTATCTTACAATGTTCCTCTATCTCTATAATCCCGAAGATATAATATATCTTTAGGGCCGCATGAAGAATCCCGCGATCAGGTCGACTTCCAAGATAGACAAAAGATTCCCGGACATTTTAATCTTGCTAATAAAGGCAAAAGATTCCCGCTTGCAATTTTATATTATCATGGTAGAATAGCCCGCTATACAGGAGATATATGGCTTATACAATAACTGAGAAAATATTAAAAGCGCATACCAAAGCCAAGTCTGTAGAACCGGGCGACTTTATCGTTGCGAATATAGATTTTTGCCTTGGGAACGACATAACCGCGCCTATCGCGATAGCGGAATTTGAGAGAACAGGCGCGAAAAAGGTGTTTGACAGGACAAGGATCGCCCTTGTGCCCGATCACTTTACTCCAGCGAAAGACATGAAAAGCGCGAACCAGGCTAAAACGCTTTATGAATTCGCGAAAAAGCACTTGATAGAACATTATTTTGAAGTCGGGAGAATGGGCGTTGAGCATGCGCTCTTGCCCGAGCAGGGCCTTGTTCTGCCGGGTCAACTCATAATAGGAGCTGATTCGCATACCTGTACTTATGGGGCCCTCGGAGCTTTTTCTTGCGGCGTAGGCTCTACGGACCTTGCGGCTGCTTTTATAAACGGAAAATGCTGGCTTAGAGTGCCGGAATCCATCAAGTTCATATATAAGGGGAAATTAAAGAAATGGGTAGGCGGTAAGGACCTGATGCTTCATACGATAGGCAGCATAGGGGTTGACGGCGCCCATTACAAAGCGATGGAATTTACAGGTGAAGCCATTAAAAAACTGGGAATGGATGACAGGTTCAGCATGTGCAACATGGCAATAGAGGCCGGGGCGAAAAACGGGATAATTGAAGCTGACAGCGTGACTGAAAAATATATAAAAAGGGCCATACGTATCCATGAGCCAAAAAGAAAAAGCTTCAAAATATATAAAAGCGACAAAGACGCTAAATATCTGGACGTTAAAGAATACGATGTCTCAAGGATCGAGCCGCAGGTGAGCCTGCCTTTTTTGCCGAGCAACGCCAGACCCGTAAGCCGCGTCAAGAACGTTTACGTGGACCAGGTAGTGATCGGTTCATGCACGAACGGAAGGATAAGCGACCTTGAGATAGCGGCTAAAATGCTTAAAGGTAAAAAGATAAAAAGCACGCTAAGGCTTATTGTCATACCCGCCACGCAGGAAATATATAAGGAGGCAATGGATAGGGGATACGCCAAAATATTTATAGAAGCAGGCGGCGTTTTTTCAACTCCCAGCTGCGGGCCTTGCCTTGGAGGGCACCTTGGTATATTAGCCGAAGGTGAAAAATGCGTTGCCACTACTAACAGGAATTTTGTAGGAAGGATGGGCCATCCTAAAAGCGAAGTATACCTTTCTTCACCTGCAGTTGCGGCAGCAAGCGCTATAAAAGGTAAGATCTCACATCCTAAGGAAGTCGCATGAAGTACAAAGGAAAAGTCCATAAATTCGGAGACCACGTTAATACAGATGAGATAATACCCGCAAGATATCTCAACATGACAGATCCATCCGAGCTTGGACAACATTGCATGGAAGACGCCGATAAAAACTTTGCTAAAAATGTTAAAAAAGGTGACATAATAGCGGGTGGACGAAATTTCGGATGCGGCTCATCTAGAGAACATGCGCCCATTGCTATAAAAGCGGCGGGCGTGTCATGTGTTATCGCCGAGAGTTTCGCTAGAATTTTTTATCGCAACGCCATAAACATAGGTCTTCCCATAGTTGCCTCTGAAGAAGCTGCTAAAAATATAAAAAATAAAGACATTATTGAAGTCGATACCCATACGGGTGTTATAAAAAATATAAAACAGAAAAAAACATATAAAGGCGAGGCTTTCCCTTTATTTATAGAAAAAATAATAAAAAAAGGCGGGCTGTTGAGTTATGTCAAAAAATAAAAGTTATAAGATAGCTGTTATTCCCGGAGACGGAACAGGTCCGGAAGTCGTGAACGAGGGCCTTAAGGTGCTGGAGGCGGTATCCGGGAAAACAGGGTTTTCATATGAGAAAGTAATGTATGACCTAGGTGGAGAACGCTACAAAAAGACAAAAGAGGTTCTGCCTGATTCCGTTCTTAATGAGCTTCGAAAAGTGGATGTTATATATCTGGGGGCAGTGGGCCATCCTGAAGTTAAGCCGGGCATACTTGAAAAGGGCCTGCTTCTTAAGTTACGATTCAGCCTGGAACAATATATTAATTTACGGCCCGTAAAACTATATCCGGGAGTATGGACGCCCCTTAAGGATAAAGAGCCTAAAGATATAGATTTTGTAGTCGTGCGCGAAAATAATGAAGGCCTGTATGTCGGAGAAGGGGAATTCGAAAATAAAGGCACGAAAGATGAAGTAGCGATACAGGTTTCCAGGAATACGTATAAAGGTGTTGAAAGATGCTTGAGGTACGCGTATGAATATACGAAAAAACGCGATCGAAGGAAACAGCTCACGCTTTGCGGAAAAACCAACGTTTTAACATACGCTTGGGACCTGTGGGAGCGCGTTTTTAATAAAATGTCAGAAGAATATAAAGATATAAAAACAGATTACGCTCACGTGGACGCTACCTGCATGTGGATGGTGAAAAACCCCGAATGGTTCGACGTTATAGTAACCGATAACATGTTCGGTGACATCATAACAGATCTAGGCGCCATGATACAGGGCGGAATGGGGATAGCTGCCGGAGGAAATATAAATCCGGACGGCGTGTCAATGTTTGAGCCAATAGGAGGTTCCGCGCCTAAATATACAGGAAAGAACGTGATAAATCCGCTCGCCGCTATAGGCGCGCTTTCCATGTTGCTTGAGGAGATAGGAGAAAGCGAAGCGTCAAAAATAGTGGAAAACGCGATCGTGAAAGTAACCACCAAAATGAGATCCATGGCGGCCGGAAAAATGGGGTATTCTACGACCGAAGTCGGGGATTTAGTGGTCAAAAATCTATAGCTATCAGTGTTTGGCTTATAAGCGTATCAACACTATACGCTATCCGCTAAACGCTCTACGACGGAAAGTGTGTAACATATATGAAACAACGCGATAAGTATAACGTTGCTGTAATGGGAGCTACCGGAGCCGTAGGCGAGAAGTTCCTTTCGATACTTGAGGAGAGAAACTTTCCCATAAACGAACTTAAGCTTCTGGCATCCGAACGTTCAAAAGGAAAAAAGCTTAAATTTAAGAATGAGATGCGCCCCGTAGAGGTGCTTACTGATAAGTCTTTCAAGGGGGTCGATATTGTTCTCGCTTCAGCGGGAGCCGCCAGGAGTCTTGAGTTCCTTCCGCGCGCGGTTAAAGCGGGAGCGGTATGCATAGATAATTCAAGCGCTTTCCGCATGGAAAAAGATGTGCCTCTAGTTGTGCCCGAGGTAAACGCGGAATATATAGAAAAACATAAAGGAATAATAGCCAATCCGAATTGCTCGACCATACAGGCTGTTGTGGCTCTGTGGCCGCTTCACAAGGCTGCCGGAATAAAAAGAATAGTAATTACTACCTATCAGTCTGTTTCAGGCGCCGGTCAGCAGAAAATAATGGAAATGGAAAAGCAGGTCGAAGCCGTTGATAAAGCGGTTGATAACTGGAAAACAGGATGTCACAATGTTGACAAGTTCCTTATAAAAGAATTTCCTTACCAAATAGCTTTTAATCTAATTCCGCAAATAGATTCATTTCTGGATAACGGTTACACCAAAGAAGAAATGAAGCTTGTGAATGAAACGCGAAAGATAATGTCCAATGAAAATATTAAGGTCACCGCTACTTGCGTGAGGGTCCCGGTATTTTTCGCGCATTCGGAAAGCATAAACATAGAAACCGAGAAAAAGCTTAAAGCAGAAGATGCGCGAAAGATCCTTTCCAAAGCTCCCGGAGTTATATTATCAGATGATGTTGCAAATCAGAAATATCCCATGCCGCTCGACGCGGAGGGTAAAAACGAAGTTTTCGTTGGCCGCATTAGAGACGACGAATCTCTGAAAAATGGCCTTAACCTTTGGGTCGTAAGTGATAATCTTAGAAAAGGCGCGGCCCTTAACGCCATACAGATCGCGGAGCTACTCATAAAGCATGCCTAACATACGTCTTACCATAGCGTATGATGGAACGAACTATTCAGGCTGGCAAATACAAAAAAACGCCCTGTCCATACAGGCCATTCTCGAAAAAGCTTTACGAAAAATACTCAACACAAAAATCAAGGTAACAGGCGCCGGCCGCACTGACGCGGGCGTGCACGCGAACGGCCAGATAGCTAATTTTAATTCAGACGCGTGGTTGCCCGAAAAGAACCTGAAAGCCGCGCTTAACTCCACGCTGCCGGAAGACATATCGGTTATAAAAGTAAAAAAAGTTTCCCCGAAGTTCAACTCGCAGTTTGACGCCAGGTCAAAGGTTTATAAATACACTATCCTTAACGATAGCGCTGACAGGCCGCTTTGCCGAAATTTTTACTGGAAAGTGCCTTATAGGCTTAATATGGCTCTCATGAGAAAAGAGGCGAAGGCCCTTGAAGGAAAACATGATTTCAGGGCGTTTCAGGCGAAAAGCGCGCTGTCCGGAATTAAGGATACAAAACGTATCATAAAAAACATCAGTATTTCAGCGAGAGAAAAATTTATTTTTATCTCAATAGAAGGAAATGGTTTTCTGCATAATATGGTCCGTGTTATAATAGGAACGCTTGTTGAGGTCGGCAGGGGATATATGAATCCGGGATCGGTTAAAAAAATACTATTAGCGAAAGACAGAAGAAAAGCCGGACCCACTGCCCCCGCGAAGGGTTTAACGCTTATCAGCGTGCGCTATTAGCGAATTGTGAAGGATATGCGCCTATGACAAAAGAAAGAGAGACCTGGAGATCACACTGGGGCATGATAGTAGCCATGATAGGCACCGCTATCGGCCTTGGTAATATATGGCGTTTTCCGTATCTTTGCGGTAAATACGGGGGCGCCGCGTTCCTCATTCCTTATATTGTGCTTCTTTTCGGGATAGCTATATTCGCGATGATGTGCGAATGGGTACTGGGACGTCACACAAAAAGAGATCCTTTGGGGGCATTTGAAAAGATAAAGTTTCCTTTCGGGCGGGATATCGGAGCATGGGGCATAGTTGGCCCGCTTTTCTTATATTCATATTACATAATAATAACAAGCTGGGTTTTATTTTTCGTTGTAGCTTCTTTCGAAGGGTTATATTTCGGGAAAAACACGGAAACATTTTTTGTGTCTTTTCTTGGAAGTAAATGGATCTTTCCAGTGCATTTTCTGGCAGTGGTCATGACAAGCGGGATACTTGCCCTTGGCGTTCAAAAAGGCATAGAGAGGGCGTGCAAGATAATGATACCAACCCTTTTTATTCTTTTAATAGTCGTTGCTATAAGAAGTCTAACGCTTGAAGGCGCCGCTAAAGGCATAGAATTTTACATGAGGCCCAGGTGGTCGGGCATCTTATCGCCTGAAACATGGATGGCGGCTCTAGGACAAGTATTTTTTACGCTAAGCCTGGGCATGGGAGCTATGCTTATGTACGGCTCGTATCTTAAGGATGAATGGGGAATTCCCATGAACGCCATCAGCGTTGCCTTGGGCAACACATCAGCCAGCATACTTGCGGGATTCGCGATATTTCCAGCAGCATTTGCCTTAGGTTTTGGCAATGTAATAGGGAGTTCGGAATCGATAGGCCTTGCTTTTTTTGTCCTGCCGAAAGTTTTTGAAGTGATGCCGGGCGGGCATATTTTCGGCGGCATGTTTTTCGTGCTCCTTGCTTTCGGAGCGATATCAAGCGCGATAAGCATACAGGAGCCTGCAA
>CAZFLU010000031.1:0-8771 GCA_964519195.1 uncultured Planctomycetia bacterium
GCCTATCACAACTATTCTTACCATTAGCTCTCCTTAAAGTAGTCCGTAATTTTCAAGCGCTTTTCTAAGCTTTGGCTCATTCTCTTTACGCATATGGCAAAGGGGAAGCCTGAACTCTCCGTTTCCCTTTCCTAAGAATTTCATGGCTGTCTTAACCGGTATAGGGTTTGTTTCTATGAACATTGCCTTGCAAAGCGGAAGTACGCTGTAATGGACATCTTTCGCCTTTTCGATCTCACCTTCAAGAAAAAATGAAACCATTTCACTGACTTCCTTTGGGATTATGTTAGCGACAACGCTTACAACGCCTTTTGCTCCCACTGCCATCATGGGAAGCGTAAGCGAATCGTCGCCGCTCAATACCGTTATATCGCAAAGCGACAATATCTGGCTAACCTGATCAAGGCTTCCGCTTGCCTCCTTTATGCCTGCAATATTATCCAGCTTTGAAAGCCTCGCCACTGTTTCAGGAAGCACGGAAACCCCTGTCCTTGAAGGGACATTGTATATCATGATATCAATATCAGCTGACTTTGCTATAGCCTCATAATGCCTGTACAGCCCTTCTGGCGTAGGCTTGTTATAATAAGGCGTGATAGAAAGCGCGCCTGTACACCCTACTTTTTTTGCGTGCTTTGTTAAGGCAACGGCTTCTTCCGTGCTGTTTGAGCCGGCCCCGGCAACGACCTGCGCTCGCTTCTTAACGATATCGACCGTAAGCTTCATTAGCTTTTTCTGTTCTTCATGATTTAAAGTAGCCGCTTCTCCGGTGCATCCGGCCGGGACTATCCCATCGGTTCCGTTCTTTATCTGGAACTCTATGAGCTCGGCAAACTTTTTTTCGTCGATCTTTCCGTTCTTAAAAGGCGTAACTATCGCAACATATGAACCCTTAAACATAATCCACTCTCCCCTCAAAAATTATCGCCGCCTTACCTTCAAGGTAGACGTCTACAAAATGATTAATCTCTTTTTTGAAAAATACCTTAAGCGTATCTCCGCTCCTGGTCACGGCGCTAACGGGCGAGCCTACTTTTTTTACAAGATTGGCTATTATAGCGGACGCCACAACGCCTGTCCCGCAGGCAAGGGTTTCGTTTTCAACCCCGCGCTCGTACGTGCGAACGATTATCGTATTCTTATCGCGCACTTCCACAAAATCAGCGTTGGTCCCTTCCGGCTCAAAAAGTTTATGATACCTTAGCTTGCTTCCCATATCTTTCACGTTATAATTTTCTATCCCTTCTACAAAATGCACGACATGCGGAACACCCGTATCCACGCCATGCACGCTTACTATGGCGCTTCCGGCTCCCACGTTCTGGTCCAATTTCACACTTTTCGGAGCGGTCATTTTAACCCTGATATTATCCATATCTACCGTTGCTTCGAGAAAGCCGGCGCCGGTCTCTATTTTCATGCTGCTTCCGCACCACTTTTTTTGCGCTGCGTAAAACGCGCTGCACCTTATGCCGTTCCCGCACATGGTAACTTCTGAACCATCAGGGTTGATAACGCGCATTTTTAGATCCGCTTTAGCGGAATCTTCCAAGAGAAGAACGCCATCCGCTCCGATAGAGCGTTTTCTTTCCGAGAGTGTCCTGGCAAGCTTTGAAAAACCGTTATTTATAGCTCTTCCAAGCGCGTTTTCCCTGTTGTCGATTATTATAAAATCGTTTCCGCTCGCCTGTACTTTTGTGAACCCTATTCTCATATCTTCGCGCTCTCGCCCCTTACAAGGTCCCTGTAATTTTCTCTTGTTTTTATTGTAAAAAATCTATTGTTGTCCACCATTACTTCGGCAACGCGCGGCCTGGAATTATAATTGCTGGACATTGCGTAACCGTAAGCTCCCGCGCTCATGACAGCGAGGTATTCACCCTTTTCAGGATAGGGCATGAGCCTGTCCTTCGCCAGAAAATCCCCGCTTTCGCAAATTGGGCCCACGATACTGCATCTTATTTTCTTCTGCTTCCTGTCTTTTTTTTCAATCGGCAATATTTCGTGATATGCCTCATAGAGACTTGGCCTTATAAGATCGTTCATGCCTCCATCAACAATAACAAAGTTTTTCTTTCCGGTCTTTTTTCTAAAAAGTACTTTTGTTACGAATATGCCGCTATTACCGGAAATAAACCTTCCGGGTTCAAGTATCAGTTTAAGCTTCGCTTTTTTTATAAGCGGGACTATCTTCTTAGCGAAACTTTCGGCTGTCTTCGCCTTTTCGAAGGAGTAAATTATCCCCATGCCCCCGCCTATATTGATATACTCGATATATATCCTGTTCTTCTCCAGGAAATCCAGCGTCTTTTTTATCGCGCTCGTAAAAGGTTTTATGCTAAGTATTTGCGACCCTATATGCAAATGAAGCCCCCTGATCTGGGCGTTTCTGTACTTCCAGTTCATCTTTATTATTTTCCTGGCAGTCGCGAAATCTACCCCGAACTTTGTTCCCGCCTTCCCGGTCGTTATGTAGGCGTGCGTATGCGCGTCGATGTCAGGATTTATCCTTATGGCAACGTTTACTTTTTTTCCGATCCTCTTTGCGCACTTATCGATCAGGGCAAGCTCTTCCGGGGACTCAATATTAAAGAAAAGTATACCGTAATTAATGGCGTCCCGTATTTCGTCCTCCTTTTTTCCGACACCGGCGTAAACTATCTTTTTAGGGTCAGCCTTAATAAGCTTTGCCCTGTACAGCTCGCCTCCGGAAACGATATCAAGCCCCGCGCCGGCCGTTACGAGTGTTTTGAGAACGGATAAATTGGAATTGCTCTTTACGGAAAAACAGATAAGGGGCGACACTTCACTTAGCGCCTCACGCAGCTTACCGTAATGGTCAAGAAAAGTATTCTTGCTGTATACATAAAGGGGCGTGCCGGAGCTCTTAACTATATCTACGACTTTTGTGTTTTCGCAGTAAAGTGAACCATTTCTGTATTCGAACCTGTGCATAATTTTTCAGCTTTAAGCTATAAGCTGTAAGCTATAAGTTTTAAGTTTTCTATTTTTTTTCTGACCTATCAACTGATATTCTCGACAAAACAGATTTAACAGGGTCCATAAGTTTTACGATATCTTTCCTTATCAGGTCTTTCGATATCTTTATAAACTCGGGATCTTTCATATTCCTTATTTTTATATTATTATCCTGTGAATATTTAACGAGCTTTCCTATTATTTGGTGCGCTTTTGAAAAAGAAATGCCTTTTTTAACAAGGTAATACACCATGTCGGTCGCGTAAAGGCTTTCGTCCGCTACCATTTTTTCTATAGCGCCCTTTTTCCACTCTATTGCCGGAACCAATTTTTCGAGAACCGCAAGTTCTTTTTTCACAATATCTATAGAATCAAAAAGCGCCGGCTTGTCCAGCTGCATATCCCTGTTGTAAGAAAGCGGCAAACCTTTTAACATTGTTAAAACACTATTAAGATGACCGTAAACAGTGCCCGCGCTTCCCCTTATAAGTTCCAGCACATCCGGATTTTTCTTCTGCGGCATCAGGGAGCTGCCGGTCGCGAACGCGTCATCAAGCTCTAAAAACCCGAATTCATTTGACGACCAGATAATAAGGTCTTCTGAGAACCTTGAAAGGTGCATCGCGGTAACAGAAAGGGCAAAAAGCGCCTTAAGCACGAAGTCTCTATCGCTTACTGTATATAAAGCGTTTTCGGGAGCGTCGATTTGAAAAATGAACTTTTTACCCATCACTTTTATTTCGGTCTTTCTTTTATAAAATTTTGCCGCTACCGGTGTGCCGGCTAACGCTCCTGAACCGAATGTAAGTTTTATGTCATCCGTAACTCTTTTGAACCTTTGACTATCCTCTTTAAGCATGATAGCGTAAGCGTTCAGATAATCCGCCAGGGAAACTGTCTGGGCATGCTGAAGATGCGTATAGCCCGGGACAATTATCCCCTTATATTTTACCGCTTCTTTTCTTAGCGCCTTTGAAAGCATAGCTGCCAGGCCTTCCAGCGCATCCATTTCAACCTTGCAAAAAAGTTTCGTATCAAAAAGCACCTGATCGTTTCTTGACCTCGCGGTATGAAGCTTTTCCGAAAGCGCGCCTGTTTTTTTAGCGATCTCGTTCTGTATATGTGTGTGGATGTCCTCGGAAGAGCAGTCAATAATGAACCTGCCGTTCTCAATTTTGTTCAGTATGCTCTTGAGCGCGGTTATTAATTTACCTGCTTCTTTTTTTGTTATCAAACCGCTTTCCTTAAGGATATTAACGTGAACTATAGAACCCGCCACGTCATATGGGGCAAGCCTGTAGTCATAATGGATAGACTTAGTAAAGTCTTCCACAAGCGGGTCTGTTCTTTTCTTAAATCTTCCGCCCCAAAGTTTTTTCGCCATTTTTTTTCTCCTAACGCAACTTATAATTTAAAACTTATCACTTAAAACTTTTTGTACGGTAATCCCCATATCTCTATAAACCCTTTAGCAAGGGACTGATCGAACTTGTCCCCTTCTCCGTAAGTAGCAAGCTCTTCCCTGTAAAGGGAGTTTGGGGATCTTCTTCCGGCTATATAGACGTTCCCTTTGTGCAGTTTCACATTTACAATACCGCTTACTTTTTCCTGCGTCGCGTCGCAGAATTTATCAAGCGCGCTTTTAAGCGGTGTATACCAAAGTCCGTCATAAATAAGCCTCGCGTATTTAAGGCTTGTCATTTCTTTGAAATATAAGGTTTCCCTGTCAAGAACAAGGCTCTCCAGGGCCTTATGCGCTTCTAAAAGTATTAGCGCCGCTGGAGCCTCGTAGATCTCTCTTGATTTTATGCCTACAAGCCTGTCTTCCATGAGGTCGGTTCTGCCTATGGAATGCTTTCCGCCGATCTCGTTAAGTTTTTGTATCAGCTTTACCCCGCCCATTATTTTTCCGTTTAAGCTAACAGGCACGCCTTTCTTGAATGATATTTTAATATACTCCGGGCCCTCAGGCGCTTTATCAACTGACTTTGTCATCTGATAAGCGTCTTCTCCGGGCTCGAACCACGGGTCCTCTAACTTTCCGCTTTCTATGCTCGTGCCCCAGAGATTCCTGTCTATGCTGTAAGGTTTTTTCTTTGTGACATCTATCGGTATTTTATGCGTTTTGGCATATCTTATTTCAGCTTCCCTTGTCGGAAGGTCCCATTCCCTGACAGGCGCTACTATTTTAAGTTTTGCGTCAAGCGCCCCCACTGTTACCTCAAATCTTACCTGGTCATTGCCTTTTCCCGTGCATCCATGGCCCACATAACCGGCTTTCTCTTTATGCGCTGTTTCAACAAGTTCTTTCGCTATTATCGGCCTTGATAGCGCCGTAGCCAGGAAATACTTTGATTCATATACAGCGTTCATCTTAAGGCTGGGCCACACGAAATCCTGAACGAATTCTTTTTTCAGGTCACCTACAATCACCTTGCTTGCGCCTGCCTTTTTCGCTCTCTTTTTGGCGGCCGCCACTTCCTGGCCCTGCCCGACATCCGCCATGTAACACACTACATCAAAGTCTTTTTCTTTGAGCCATTTAACGGCAACGGACGTATCTAAACCGCCTGAATATGCCAACACGATCTTCTTGCCCATAAATTCCTTTCTTAATATCGAAATCCGAATTTCGAAATCCGAAATAATATTAAAATCCGAATTTCGAAACTAACAAGTTTGTTTGCAATTTTAAATTTCGTATTTGTTTCGAATTTCGTGTTTCGAGTTTATTAACTCAATAATTTAAGTAAAATTGCTTTTTGCACGTGAAGCCTGTTCTCGGCCTGGTCATACACGATAGCCTTTTCACTGTCCATCACAGCATCCGTTATTTCTTCGCCTCTATGAGCCGGCAGGCAGTGCATTACGGCTACTTTCTTTTTCGCGAGGGAAACAAGCGCCTCGTTCACTTGAAAATCTTTAAAAGTATTTATTCTTTCGGCTCTTTCTTTTTCCTGGCCCATGCTTACCCAGACATCCGTGTACAGAACATCCGCATCCTTGGCGCACCCTTTCGGGTCAGTGCCTATTTCGACGCTCGAACCGCTTTTTTTAGCAAGTTTTCTTGCCTCTTCGATTATTTCCTGTTTCGGCCCGTAGCCTTCGGGAGTAGCTACATGAATATCCTTGCCTAACATGCTTGCGCCCAATAAAAGCGAGTGAAGCACGTTGTTCCCGTCTCCCACAAATGATATTTTAACCTTGCTCCTGCCGAATTTTTCTTCTATTGTAAAAATATCAGAAAGAGCCTGGCATGGATGCAATAGGTCCGTAAGCCCGTTTATTACAGGCACGGTGCAGAATTGCGCCATCTTAATAACATCGTCGTGGCTGAAAGTCCTTGCCACGATGCCGTCAACATACCTATTTAGGACCTTCGCTACGTCCTTGACCGATTCTCTGACCCCGAGCTTTAATTCATCCGGGCCAAGATACACGGCGTGGCCCCCGAGGTCAAACATGCCCACTTCGAAAGAAACCCTTGTCCTGTTAGAAGGTTTCTGGAACACAAGCGCTATTGATTTTGACCTAAGAGTCTTATTTTCGCAAAAAGGCTTTTTTTTAAAAATTTTCGCCTGTTTGAAAATCGCGTAAATTTCATTTACGCTTAGATCTTTTATTGTTATGAGGTCCTTCTTCGCCATATTATCCTATCCCTACACGCTATCCGCTAATACGCTATCCAATATGCTTATAGCTTTATCGATCTCTTCTTTGGTGACATTTAAAGCAGGCATTATCCTCAAAATATTATTCTGCGTACAATTTATGAGCAGGCCCTTTTCCATGCATTTTTTATATATTTCTCCGCCTTCTATGTTAAGTTCAAGCCCGATCGTAAGGGCCATGGCGCGTATTTCTTTTATCAGGTTATGCTTTTTCTTAAGCTTGCCAAGCTCACCCGCAAGATATTCGCCCTGCTTTACCGCGTTCTCTATTAATTTTTCTTTTTCGATCGCCTCAAAAACCGCCAGCGCCGCGGCGCATACGATAGGGCTTCCGCCGAATGTTGAAGCATGCGTTCCAGGTCCAAGCACATCTTTAAACTTATCACTTGCAACAACTGCGCCTATGGGAAGTCCGCCCCCTAAAGATTTTGCAAGAGTCATTACATCTGGCTTTATGCTATAATTTTGGAAACAGAACATTTTGCCAGTTCTTCCCATGCCGGTTTGTACTTCATCAAAAATAAGCAGCAGGTCTTTCTCATCGCATAGCTCTCTGATGCCTTTAATGTATTCTTCGCTGGCGATGTTTATCCCGCCTTCGCATTGTATGGGTTCGAGCATTATGGCTATGGTTTTATCTGTAACGGCGTTTTTAAGGCCCTTAATATCTCCGAACTCAACATGCTTGAATCCCCCGGGCAATGGTTCAAAGCCTATTTTTACCTTATCCTGCCCGGTAGCGGTGATCATGGCAAGGGTCCTTCCGTGAAATGACTTATACATTGTTATTGTTTCATACCTGCCGGTATTTGAGCCGTATTTCCTGGCAAGCTTAACAGCGCCTTCGTTGGCTTCAGCTCCGGAATTAGCGAAAAACACCCTGCCCGGAAATGAATGCTCTATGATCTTCCCGGCAAGCTCGCCCTGAAGCCTGCTGTAATAGTTATTGGATACGTGGAGAAGCTTTTTAGCCTGCTCCTCTATTCTTTTCAACACGATCTTATGGCAATGCCCTACGCCGCTTACTGCCCATCCCGGAAAAAAATCCAGGTATTTCTTGCCGTCAGCGTCCTCGACAACGGAAGCTTTTGCCCTCTCGATAACAAGCGGAACCCTTCCGTAAGTCTGCATTACATAATTATCGTATAATTCTATTACCTGCTGGCTTTTCTTCATGTCTTTCTTTCCGTTCTAAATACTAACGACTACTAGATCCCTTCCGTAGCTTTTGTTCTTCTTCCGAGTTTTATTATTTCAGTCCCTATTCCTTTATCCGTAAATATTTCCAAAAGGAGCGCGTGCGGCAGATTCCCGTCGATTATATGGGCCTTTCTTACTTTTCCCTGCAGAGCCTTTATGGAAGCCCTTGTTTTTGGTATCATTCCTTCCTGTATTATTCCGGCCTTTGTTAAAGCCGCCACATCATCCATGCTAAGCGTGGCATAAAGGCTCGCCGCGTTGTCTTTCTCCTTCATTATTCCTCTGACGTTCGTTAGAAGAAAAAGTTTTTCCGCTTTTAACTCTATTGCCAATTCGCTCGCGGCGTCATCCGCGTTTATATTGTACAGGTCCCCTTCATTACTTACCGCAACCGGGGAAACTACGGGCACCATGTTGTCGGATAGCAGTTTTTCAAGCACTGTCGTGTCAACGCTATCTACTTTACCCACGAATCCTATGTCTACAGAGTGCTCTTTCTTGCTCGCTATAAGAAGCCTGTTCTCTTTTCCGCTAAGACCGAAGGCGTTCGTTCCCATGGCTTTTAGCTCGTCGACAAGCATCATGTTCACCTCTCCCAGAGCGCTGTCTACTATCTCCATTGTTCTTTTGTCCGTGACCCTGAACCCGTCTACGAATTTCGGGAATTTTCTCGCCTCTTTCATTTTGGCGCTTATAAGAGGCCCGCCGCCGTGAACAAGAACAGGTTTCATGCCCGCATAGTTCATGAATACCACATCTTCCAGCACGGATTTCCGGACGTTCGGGTCCGACAGGGCCGACCCTCCGAATTTTATGACAAATATCTTGTTGAAGAACTTTTTTATATACGGCAGCGCTTCTATAAGCACGTTACTTTTTTTTATCGCTTCTTCCATCTTTTCCTCAAGTCATGTAATGTGA
>CAZFLU010000032.1:0-4016 GCA_964519195.1 uncultured Planctomycetia bacterium
TCCTGGGACCCACCCTCTTGATGTGTTTTGTAAATCGCAAGGGCTATTTCGTCTTTCTCGTTCTCCTTGTCAGTAAAAACAATTATATTTGAAGTATTCCCGACAGCGTAATTACCCGTATTTACCCACTGATCCGGTATTTTAAAACTATATCCGCCTAAAGAATCAGTTTCATACGATAAGCTGCTATCTTCCGCTTTTATCTCTGGCGTGAATGCTTCGACTGACAAAGCGCTCTCTTCTGCAACGCTAAATTGCGTAACCATTGCAGTAATAAATAATAAAAAGAAAAATATATTTTTTAACATTCTTAATTTTAAGCTGACATTTGTGTTAAATATATAAGTTTAAGAGTTTCCAATTTCATGGGTTCGGCTCTGGGCACAAATATCCATATATTCCCACGTCTTTCAACAGGCACGTGTATTGTGTCGGGAGGAGAGCTTAGGTCGCCTGTATGATTCAACGCGGCTTTCAAGATTTCCATTATGCGTAGATAACTATCGTCGGTCATTTTGCTGCTGTCTACGCCAAAAAATAATGCGTCTTTGTCATTGAGGAAATCCGATAAATTTTTTTCTAGGTCTTGCGCTCCGGCAACCGCGTAAATTTTTGCATCTGCAAAGCCTTCTTCATTTTTCTGCTGGCTTATACGCTCGGATAAGTCCTCGTCTTCGGCGTCTATAAGCGCGATACCGTTTTGCCGGCAGAATTTTCGCGCTGCTTGTATAAGCTGTTTAACATACCCGTATTGTCCAGATGGGTTATTTTCGTCGTAGCCCGGGATCCAGCTTGTGCCAAAAGCGAGTATGGTTTTTCGGCCGCTTTTTTCGTCTTTTCCGGCCCGCTCGATAACGGAATCCTTGAACTCTATAGCCACCTTTTTTCCCTGATTAATGTCGAAGTCCGCACAGTTTATTTCCTTAACGTATTTAATAATGTCTTCTATTTCTCTTGTAAGGCCGGCTCTCTCGGCGTCTTTAATATGACCCGAATTAAAGTGGTACTCTAAGGTGCTTATAACCGATTGCTTCATCATGGGCAGTAAAAATCGCATTATGCGGTAAAAAGCAGCACGGTCATCTTCTATGAACTTGGCGTCAAGCTTTACCCTGCGGGGGGCATTGAAAAAATTGTCATAGGATTGGAATTTTCTCAACTCATAGCGAAGAAGTTCAAGGTTCAGCTGGTGCGCAAGCAGGCATACAAGGCGTATCTGATTTTGTATGGGCAGAAGCCCGGCATCCACAAGGCCTACATTGTTAAAATTACGTCTGCCTCTTTTGTAATATTCGATAGCGTGATCGCGCTTACCTTCAAAGTCATAACAAAAACCCATAAATGTGTATATTTTGCCTATCTTTATGTATAAACTACGCAACTTATTGTAATCAGGCTGCCCCATTATTTCCTTTGATTCTTCTCTGCCGATTTGCGCGGAATCAAGCAAAGATTCATCCCACAGTCTTTGCCACACATCGCTGATAAGGCTTTTCATGGCTTCCGTATGATCAAAAAACCTTCTTTCTATATACTTGTCTATAAGCTCTCCCGCATCTTTTTCTTGCCCCCGGGAAACACATGAAAGTCCAAAAGGGTTAGCCATCCTGCCTACTATACTCCTGTGAAATCTGTCTATATCTTCTATGGTAACTATTCCCTTTGTTTTTATGGCGGTTTTGATCATTTCTATTTCGGCCATGTCGTGGTTTAGTATAGTAGCCAGAAGTTTCATATCCTCGGTGTTTTCTACGTTTAAACTATCCAGAAAAGCCTTTGTTAAGCTTAACCTTGCCTGGATACTGCCTCTGTCTGCCTTCGTAACCTCAAGGTAAGTCAGCTGCCAATAAGGCTCACCGTTTAGATCTTTTCCGTATGCGATAAAAGCTATTGGCATTTCAATTTCGACAATGGCAACGTCCGTTTTAAAACTCTGCGCACGTTTTCTGTATGAAGGCGATTTTTTTGTGTTAATAATTTTTAAGGCACGCTCTATTTTTTTGGCATTTTCAGAAGAGATATCTTCTTTAATATTCCCCGATTCCCAAAGCTTAGGTTTGTATGAGCCTCGGTTTAGAAGTTTGCTGGGGAATATTTCGCTTGCTATGCCGGATCGGTTTTTTGTCCTGACAGGGCCCTTTCCGTAAGAGGCATACCCGCTGATACCCACCGGGTTTATCTTATTTTCAACACTTAACGAAACATCCCTATATGAGACGCCCCTCAGGTCGCTTATAAGTTTTTTAGGCACGATCGTAACATCGCCTTCTGGCCGCAGATCGTAACGAAGGATATGCTCTACTTCGGGGTCATCTTTGCGTGTATAAGGCAGGCACACAGCTGTGCCGTCAAAATAGAGACGGCCGATATGGAACCTGGCGGTTAATATTTTTTTACTCGATAAATACCCGTTAACATCTCTCTTGAACGCTTCAAGACGCGCATCTACCCCATGGTTACTTAAACCTTTTGCGCGTAACGCATCTAGTTCATTGACAAACTGGCTTATTAAAAGGGTCGTATAGACAAACGCCATGTCATCCTGAAAGGATGCGATCTGATTTTGAAAAAGACCATTTTCTTCGGCATTCTCGCGAATTATGTATCCATTACGTGAAGGGCCCCAGAAAAGCTCAACGGCAGGTTTGAACCTGGATTGAGGCGCCAGGTATGATAAAGATATTTCGTCAGATGCCGATACAACGAAGCATGATTGGCACGCCAAAAGCACAACGGCAAAAATAATCAAAAGATTTTTAAAACGAAAATTTGCATACGGAATCATTTTGTTATTTAGCATTACTGAAATTACGCGTAATATTCTTTTTTTTATATAATCATTTATCTTGTGTATTATTTTTCTCATATGTACTTATAAACTCTTATCAGCCACCATTAGCGATACCTAATATGGTTGGGTACCAGTATATTATTTTCGTTCCCTTCGTAGGTTCCAGTCATTGTTGCGCCGGACTCATTGATCTCGGCAATCTGTTCTGATTTCATCGAGTTAACAGTGATCAGTCCGTCAACATCCGTACCTGTTGCAACAAACGATGCCGCTTGAGGCAGAGGCGCGTTAGTTACGCCTATCTGGGTACCGTCCTCATTGCTTGTAACCGGATAACTCGCATTGCTTGAATCGGCAAAAGTATTGTTCGGATTTAGAAGCAAATCCGTGTTGGTATCTGAAAAATGCGGTGGTTCATCTATCTGCACATACATGCCAAAGTATTCGTCTCCTACAATGCTTATCGGTAAATACATGCTAGCAAATTCATCTACAGACAGTGAGATCATGGCATCCCCCTGTGAAGGATCATAAAAATCGATGCTGCTTACCTGAAGACCTTCGGTTATAGACCACGGATCCCAAATGTTTGAGCTAACGGGATTTTGGTTCGCTGTGAACCCGGTCACCATTACCCAGTGATCGTATAAAGCGTACAAAGGAACGAAGGCAGGCGTAAAAGCGTGTGCGACAAGTTCTCCGAAATTCCACCACACATCTTTGGTAACTTGAAACGCGATCCAGTGACATAGGGTGTCAATAGCCGTCTTAGCCGCACCTGCATAGATGCCGGTATCGCCACCGGGGTCGGCTTGGAATGCTTCGGTATTAAAGTTATACCCCTTGTACGGATTTCCTCCAGCTCCTCCAGTCCAATTATCGTATCTGGTGGGGTTGAACGTATTATCATCGTATGGGTCGTTTGTATTGAGAAAACGTGTTATTTCATCAGGCGTCAGGTCCATCCCGACATCGGCGCCTTTGATAAATTGATAGATAGTATTTTGTGTGGGTTTTGAAGCCTCCGTTAGGGATGCACCGTCTTGTATCGCGCCGTCGATCATGTAATCAAGCAACATTTTACTTGCCGCAGCTCCGGTCGAATTATAGGAATTATCGACTACGGCTGGCGTCAATCCAGTCAAATGAATACCATAATTTGAGCTGATATTTACGGATCCCGGAGTGGGGTCGCCTATCAATATAAAGGTATTCGGGTCATTCG
>CAZFLU010000032.1:4116-8625 GCA_964519195.1 uncultured Planctomycetia bacterium
TTGTAGATCCGTCGGGATATCTTCCGTAGGAAGAGTCCCTGGGGATTCCGGGCACCGCAAGGGTGTCGATTACCGTGGCGTCTGTATTATAGAGCGTGATATTATCTCCGGATGCGGACAGGTTAAAGCTTGTGTGGAGCTCGTAATTGCCGCCTCCCAAGTCAACGACGGTGTCTTTTCCGTCGCAGAATATAATGAAGTATCCGCCTGCCCCTATAACTATGTTATCGTTCGAGGGTATCTGCCAGGAGTTGTTTGAGTCTGCTATTATGAGGTTTTTAAAGTTTACGGCAGCGCCTGATGTGTTGTAAAGCTCTATGAAGTCCCCGTAGTCGCCCTGGTAATCGGCTATGAGGGACTTATTGGCTGTTACTACCTCGTTTATCCTAAGATAAGCGGCGTCGGGGTTCGGGGCTACGTTTACGGATCCCGGAGTGGGGTCGCCTATCAATATAAAGGTATTCGGGTCATTCGGGTCTCTTCCGTAGGATACGTCCTCCGGGAGCGAAGGAATCGTTACTGTCTCAATTACCGTAAAGTTCGGGTTGTCTTTATTGACAAGGGATATCTCTCCGCCTTCTGCGGGAATCGTGAAGCTCGTGTGTAGCTCAGCGCCTTCGTTATTCTTGCCTGATATGAAGACAATTAAGTATTCTCCGGAACCGAGAGTCTCGCCCTCTGCGAACGCCCAGACCGAAGTCCCGTCTGTCAGCCGGAGACCCGCTAAGTCAACGGTTACTCCTGCGTTATTATAAAGTTCTATCCAGCCTGAGTAGTCTCCGTCCTCATCCTGAAGGCCTGAGGTGTTATTGGTGACTATCTCGTTTATGAGGATATTCGCGGCATCGGGGTTTGCGGGGACGGCGGAATATGTGTTCGCCGAGTTAGGCGTGGGAGAGCTCATCTCGCTGAGGTTTGTAGATCCGTCGGGATATCTTCCGTAGGAAGAGTCCCTGGGGATTCCGGGCACAACCATCGTATCTATGACCGTTCCCCAGTCGGTATTGTAGAGAGTGATGGTTTCACCTGAGGCGCTCAGGTTGAAACTTGTATGGACTTCATACACGCCGCCGCCTCTATTTATCACCGTGTTTTTCCCGTCAGCGAATATGATAACGTATCCGTGCGGAGGTATGATTATGTTATTATCGTCGGGGAATTTCCATTTGTTTCTGCTGTCGCCTATAACGAGATTTTCTAAGTTCACCGATACGCTGCCCAAGGTGTTATATATCTCTATCCAGTCACCGAAATCGCCCTGGTAATCGGCTATAGTGGATTTATTGGAGGTCATGACTTCATTTATCCTTAAGTATTGCGCGTCCGGGTTAATAGGATAAGAAGCGCTCTGGTTAACAGCGTTTGGCGTGGGATTTGACATGTAATCAAAGGTTAATCCGCCATCCGGGAACCTGCCATACGACATGTCCCCTGTAAGAGCCGGGCAGTCCACCTGGTCAAGAACGTTACCCAGCTGATCTTCCAACACAACGTATTCACCGCTTGCTTTTATCTTCCAACCGGTCTGGGGAGGATTCTGTATATTGGCGTCATTCGCGTATACGATTAGATACCCGCCGGCCGGGATAATAATGGACCCTGTAAATTCCCAGGCATTTAAATCAGCCGGGTCATCACCGTTAAGTATTTTATAGCCTTTTAGGTCTACAGCGACGCTTCCCGGATTATACAGCTCGACCCAGTCCGGGTATTCGCCCGATCCCGGAGGAAACTCAAGCGTGCTTTGATTGCTTGCCATGATCTCGTTTATGACAATGCCCGGTAGGGGGGCGGACGGATCTATATTAGGTAAACCCGGGCCTGCTATGGGTAGATAGGTAAAGGCGCCTGTGCCGTCCGGCAGCCTGCCCAAAGCGTGATCCTCCGGAATACCGGTGGTCTGATCCGACGTTACCTCATCCAATTTGCCGTCGTCCAAATGAAACAGCATGACCGGTTCGCCCGGTGAGAGGCTAAAATTTGTGTGCAGGTTCCCGGAAGGGTTGGTCCTGTTCTTGCTTGAACAGAATATCACAAGGTATTCGCCCGATTGAAGCGTTATATCCGGAAGCCGCCATTTATAAAAATTGTTCGCGTCGTCCGTAAGGTACATGTCGGATAGATTGACGGCGTTACCGCCTGCGTTATAAAGCTCTATCCAGTCCTGTTGTTCATCAAGGTCCTCGTCCCACATTTGCTGGCGGCCGTTTACAACGACTTCATTAATAACTATACCCGCATTAGCCGCCCGCGAAAACATGAATGCCGCGCCGGCAAAAAAGAGCAGCACAATAAATATTGTTTTTTTTATCGTTTTTGATATCTTCATTTAGACCCTCCTTTTAAAATATACCTGCTTTTTACTTCGTATTCATTAGATATGGTACAACAGTGCGGTGAATAACAAATGTCTACAAAGCAAACTTTTTGTGAAATTGCAATTAAGGCTATGCTGACCTTAAAAGGTCTTTCTTGCGGGCATAAAACTTGCGCCTGTCCCTCTCGGAGTCAAATCTCTTTATGGAAGGTAATATGGTAAATATAACCGTATTACCTTTTTCGTCTTTTTCTGGATCTATCCCTATATCTTTTCCGATGCTTTTAATTTCATCGATCGTCATGTCATCTTTATACTTTGCCAAAGCCATAGTAACAATCTCAAATAAGGGGTAATATATCTTTCCGGCCCTTAGAAGCTCTCGAATTTGGCCCTCGTTTATATATGACTGCACGACTCTCTCGTTATCTTCGATGTTTTTCAGAATGCTGCGCACCTCATCTTTTGCCTCATCTCTTGCGAACAAAAATACCAGCGCTTCGGAATCTATTTTTTCCTGTAATCTTCGCAAGCCCCCAGGACTCTTTGAAAGGTTGAAATTAATAAACCTGACGTTATCAAAACCGAATGACCTGATAATCCTTAAAAGTCGCATGGCTTCCGCGAGTTGGCCGGTACCCAGGTCGTAGTCGAACGCCAGAACAACCTCTTCTGTCCTGTAACACGATGAATCAACCCCGTCGGCGAATGCGGCTGCGAAATCCTCATCGCTTGATCCGTTCAGAAGCCTGTAATATACAGGTTCCGCGGCGATTTTGCGTAAATCGCGAAGTTCTTTGGCCGCGTCGGCACCAAGGGGTAAATTATGGCCGAATATCCTGCGATACCTTTCCCGATAGGCGTCCAGACGGTTTAAACCGGCTTCCATGCTGTTACGGAGTGTTTCCGGCGATATCGTTTCAAATCCCTCTTCCACCAGGTCTTGCTCTTGAACGCCATAATCGGAAGCCCCTCTCATAACATCTTCGAAGGCCATGACTGCCTCGTGCTCGGACCACAGTTCATCTATAATCATGGGTAATCCTTTTTCTAATCTGTTGATCAAACCGGCATAACCCCGTAAGAAAGCACCTGCACTCTTCTCTATCTTTAAGACACGCGGGTGTTCTCCGAGCGCCCCGGCTTTGGCAAAGGAATCTATATTGTCCATCGCGGTTACAATCCTATCGACATATTCCCCGCTCCTAATCCTCTCGATAATATCAAAGTGTTCCTCGACGCTGCCTATATGGCCGGCCCGCGCGATTACTGTTTTGGCCTCCTTGAGCAACGCGTTAAGGTCGTTTATACGTTTTTTAATGCCGCCGGGTAATTCGACGACGTCTTCAGGCTCTTCCGGCTTCACAAATCGGTTTTCGTCGCGACTCCGAATTTCAACTAAAGCGTCTTCTCTCGCGCGATAGAACTCCGCTATCGTACTAAAATCTAATTCTTTCCATTCGGCCGGCGTCAATTGCGCCATGGCGCCGACGATAGACGAGGCATCGCCACTTTTAATGAGGTATGCTATTGCCTCCTTTGTTGAAGTAAAACCTAAATCGCGGCGGCTCTGTTTGATAACTCTCTCGGCTCGCCATCTATCGGCCTTTAATATATTTGGCTCGACTGAAACTATGTCAAAAATAGCCCGGCTCAATAGCGCTTCGACATCGCGTATGGCAAGAGAAACATCATCCCGGAATAGGGTATCCCCGTAAGGCACGTGCATTATTTCATTCCATTTTTCAGCCACTTGTACCATGGCTCCCTCTACATCGCCGGATCGTTCCGCTCCCATCAGATCGGTATGCAATCTGAGGAGATTGTGTACCGCTTCATCGGGTCTGCCTTCTTCGATCATGCGCCCTGACTTGTCAATGGCGATGTGTATGGCGGTATTGCCCGCGCCTGTATAATCAGGCAGGAAACGCTTTGTTCTTGCCGGGCTTACAGCGCTATCTTGTTTTTCTTTCTGTTCTTCTATTTTAGGTTGCGTAACGCGACTGCTTATCTTTTTGACATATTTTAGATCAAAAAAATGGTGCGCGAGAGTGGTAACAAGAAAAATGACAAGAAAAACCGAAGGATATAACGGGTAAAAAAGGAAGGCTGCCGTATTCGATAGCGCTATAAAAAGCGCGCCCTTCCAGCCCGGAGGCGAATGTGTTGTTTTTGCCCCGAGCCAGGCCGGT
>CAZFLU010000033.1:0-8589 GCA_964519195.1 uncultured Planctomycetia bacterium
ATACCGAGTAACAATATGTATCTCATGCCAAATAAACCCATTAAAGGAGAGATCTGATTTATTTTGGAGGAAAGTACGCCAAATAGCATTACAACAATCGTCAGAAATTGGATCCTTTGTAATGTAGAGCTCCCGTGAAGACTAAAGTTTCCTTTGGATATCTGCTCTGTTGTCATTCTTATAAAAAGTGCAGCTGCCAGCAAAAACGGAAGCCAGGCAAGAAATCTCGGAAGGCTTATGATGTCCCACCTTAAAATATAATTTAATTGAAATACCGAAAAGAAAATAAGCACAAGAACGCCTATTCTCAAGTTAACAAAAACGCCTATTGCCGCTAAAATAACTAATATTAATAGAAGCCAGGATACCATTTTAAAATTAACCTTTTTTAAAAATTTTGTCTGATAAAAACTTTATTTCTTCTTTCTGAAAATATCCTAAGAAAAACAGAAGAGCTGTGTATACAACGATCCCGCAGCCTATGGAAGCAAAAACATTTACGCTACGCATGCCATATAGAATGCCGCCCATCAGCGCTGATGCTATGACCGGTTTTGGCAGATATTGTAATATAAATTTTTTTGAGAACATTTTAAAGTTAAATATTAAAAATGATAAGAACGTTAGATCGCTTACAGCGGTAGCAAAGGCGGCCCCCCTAATATCAAATTTTGGTATAAGAAGCGTATTAAGCGCGATATTCATAATAACTCCGAGAGCAACACCTTTCATGTAAACTTTTTGTTTGTCGCACGCAAGAGCGCTTTCAGAATAGGTTATGCGCATGAAAGCAAACACAACAGACCATATTAATATTTGAAAAACTATTACAGCATTAATATATTTATCACCAAATAAAATTAATATAATAGGCCGAGCCAGAATAAGTCCGCCAACCCCTAACGGGCAAGCTACAGCAAAAAGATATTTATAGATTGTCTTTATTGAAAACTCAAGCTTACTTATCGCTTCTTTGTAGAATCTGGCCAGCACCGGAAATATTACGCGGCACAAAATAGCGGCTATTCCCAATAGAAGCAGTATTATTCTTGCGGCCGCGTTGTACCAGCCCACATATTCATCGCTTTTCATTATTCCGAGCATAACAAGGTCGAAAGAATGAAATATTGTAAGCATTATAAATGAGGCGCCCATAGGCAGTGACTCTATAAAAAGCTCTTTCCATATTTTTATGTCGACCCTGAAGCGTGGTTTCTTCATCCGTTTATAAGCAGCCAGGAGGTAAACAGAAGCGAACAGAGTACCCGCAAACCACGCTATAGGCACAAGCGAGATAGTGTTCATGCTGCGCACGAATAACACTATAATAAGCATGTATAGAAATTTATTCAAAACCTGCGCCAGGGCCATATGCTTCATGTCCTCGAGCCCCTGAAAAACCCATTCGAACATCAGGGACGATGAAAATATACTAAGTCCATAAAGCATGAGGAGCAGTTTCGTCGTATAGTCTTTGTTTATAAAAAAAGTAACCGCTGCCAAGAGGCCAAAAGAAATAATCGAAAGGATAAGTCTTATAGAAACAATATTGGCAAGATAATAACTTGACATATCGTTGTTTCGGGCGATATTTCTCGCGCCCAGCGTCCGGAGCCCAAAATCCGTTATAATAACAAAATAAATTGTAACAACAGTTTGGGCAAAAGCGATCTTACCAAAGCCGGCAGCAGGCAAAATTCTTGCAAGATAAATAACCGCAACAAGGCTTAAAATTCTTCCTATTACCTCAGAGCTTCCGAGATAATAGATATTTTTAAAAATTCTTTTTGTAGTATTGATCTTATATCTCCTTAGACGTAAGAACGTCTTCTTTTTTTCTTAACGCTATCGCCATGTTCTCCCGGGGAAAATCCCCCATATCATAAGTAATAGGTGAGTCCTTTTTTGCGTCCTTAGTAAGAACGGCATAAGCTGTAAGGCCTACCGGCAGAAGATCTTCTTTTCGCACAACTTCCACCTTATCAATAAGCCCGTATACACTAAATCCGCCGATACCATCAAGCGTTTCACCGGCTTTTAGATCTTTCTTTGCCATAGTTAAAACATCGGCCATTTTTCTTTTATGAGGAAGTGTCGGTATTTTAAAAAGCACGGCTTCCGCAACAGTCTTCGCGGCTGAAAAGTAACAAAGATGATGATCTTTGAAGAAAAGGTAATACGGCCCCTTGCCTTTTTTTAAGTAATCCAGATCCGCGGCGACTAATTCGTCTTCTCTCTTCCCGACTACAAAAACTCCGGCTGCCTGGTCTATGCCCGTTATTCCCATCGCAAAGTCCACGATCCCTTGCTGCTTTATGATCTTTAGATAATCTTCTACAAGAGTCGGTTTTGTAGTAGTAGGGCCGTGCATGCCTCTCACATCAGGAACAAGGCCTGTCGCGTTCGCAAGAACGCCAAGCTCCAGGCTCTGTTTTGTCCCATCCGCAAAAGCGGAGATCATCCTGGGGTTGTGGCCCGGGCGCACCCAGGGTTTAACGCCCTCCGGGGTCTGATGTATATCAAGAAAGTTTTTACAACTACCGGCAACAACTATCTCGCACCCGTATAATCTTACTTCATCTATCATTTGAGAAAGAACGCCGGGCTGGTCTCCGTCACAAGCCGAATATACCACGCCTTTTTTCTTGGCAAGTTCTTCAACAGCGAATCCTATCGTGCCATCCATTTCTATATTTGCAGTGGTAAAAGGTATCTTTTGATTTATAGTATGGAACGCGCATTCAGATCCTACTAAAACATCGCCTGTTGCTTCAAACACACAGTCAATACCTTTTATGTCTTTCAGAAGCTCAAGGTTATCTGAAACCATGTATTTATTCTTTCGGAAAGCTTCTTTATACTCCTTAGCCGTATTAACATCTGCTATATCCGATGCTCTGATACCAACGTGTTTATACGCATCTATTGCGCGAGTAATCGTGCGCGTTATAACTATTCTGGGAATTATTCCCGGCCATCTGTAAAATTCCCGTATAACGCCGCTACCGAACCATCCCGAACCTATAATTGCTACATTTATGAATTCTTTATTGTTCTCTCTTTTGATCAATATTTCACGCAGCACTCTCATGACTGCACCTTCTTTCTTTCAATATAGTTCTCTATTTCCCTCAAAGGGATCCGATACCCTCCGCGCCTGCCTTCTTTATACGCTTTTATTTCTTTTTTTCTTATGAGTGAGCGTAAATACTCCTCGCTCACGCGCAGGATCCGGGCAGCTTCTTTCGTCAGGTAAAGCGTATTATCCGTTTTCATGGCATCCCTCTTTGTCCGCGGCATTTTATCATGATCATTAATACATTTTAATACAATTTAATACATTGTTATACATAATAAAAAAGCGGGTCATAGACCCGCGTATTCATTCTTTAATTTTATGGATTTTCGTCCGTTATTGCCTCTTCTGCTGCCTTGAGAGCCGTATCCATGTTGACAGGCTTCTCTAAAACACTTGATATTCCATAGACATCAAGAAAAACAAACCCTTCTTTTTCTAAACCTGAAGCGCTAGTTGCAATTATAGGGGTATTTCTTGTCTTTGGGTGATACCTTAACTTACTCGCTATACGAAAGCCGGTATCTTCTCCCCCTCCCATATTAAGATTAAGGAATATAAGGTCAGGCTGCGCTTTAGGCGCCATGCGTACTGCTTTGGCGCTATCTGTGTAAACCGTTACCGTAAAACCTTGTGCCTCAAAGGCTTTTTTAGCTTTCTTAGCGAAGTTTTCATCGTTATCAACTATCATTAATTTTCGTTTACCCGATACCCGACTCTGCGCGGGCGGCAAAAGCGCGCCTATTAACCCGAATACCCCTGTTATCTCTTTCATTATACTTATCATATATCACCTTCTATTCTAATGTCAAGCAGCTTACTTATACCTTTTTAATTGCCTAACAGGCAAAAAAAATATGCGTTTTTATTTCACTTTTGGTTTGCGCTCTGTCGCGCGCTGGGCTTCAAAAAACATTTTTGAAAGTATTTCCTTTCGCCTTTCTTTAAGCGTTCTCGGCTTTACAAATTCTTTTTTGAGTTTTTGCAATTCCGCGTACGTTATGCCTATTCTTTTTTTTGATTCCAGAGAAAAAAATATGGATAATATGGCTTCGGACAAAAGGGTCCGGACTGTTTCCGAATAGCTTAAATCATATTTTTTGGCTAAGCGCCTGATATATTCGCGCTGCCACATGTCTACTAAAATTTGTTGTCTTTTTAACATATTTATAATAATTGCTTTTTTTACAATTTTCTGACTTTTACATATTTTATCACAAAATCCGGATCTTTGATGTAATAGAAATGTAATACGGATTTTTTGCGGGTTTTCTTGTTAGCTGCCTAAAAAAATAACAAAAACTATTCTTACCGCGATGATCGCGAAAAGTATAAGAGCGGCATAAAACACAAAAATCGCCATCGGATGAGAATGCCATTTCCGTTCTTTTCCCAGAACAGCCATGCGTTCTTTTATTTTTTCGTATCCGTGAGTCTTTCCGTACTTAGCGTGCAGGTATTTCGCTGTCCAGTGAAGTTCCTTCAGGCCGTAAGGTATTATAAGCGCCTTATTGCCTGTTCTCGAATACGCCTCAAAAGCCTTTTCTATTTCTTTCGCTTTATTTAAGTTCATCATAGTTTAAATGGTTTTTCAGCTTCGCGTTTTTCAATAAGGAATTTTAAAGCGATAGCGAAAGCCGCATGCTCTCTCTTGTCCTTTGTCTCATCGCGAAGCCTTCTTATTATGTCAATGGCCTCATCCAGCTCTTCTGTCGTATGAGTTTTTTTATCGTTCATTTTTATTCTCCGAAGAACTTGTTCCAAGCCGGTCTTTTAATTTTATCTTGAATATTCCCCCTATATCTTGCGTTATATATAAATGGCCTTCATCATCAATGGTAATGCCTTCCGGCACGAACACCGGAAGGTCAGTATATACTTTAATAAGCTTTCCGTCACGCGCGGCCTGCATGATAACTCTTCTCACTGTACTCAAAACAAAGAAGCTGTCAGTGTTACTATCGTAACAGATCCCGGACAAACTTTCAAATCTAATCGGATAATACGCTAATATTTTAGCGTAAAGAACCGCTTTCCCCCTCAATGGTACGCTAAGCTCAAAAATACCGGATATGTCATCATCCCGATGGATATCAAAAACCTGATTTACAGCGTAAAATAGACCGCCTTCGGGGTGTTTCGCGTCCGGAATGAATGTTATGCCTTCTATTCCGTCGCCTCCGGGTTTTATTACTGTTTTGCCCTCAAATTTACGGCTTATACTGAATTCCCGCAAAATTTCAAGCGTAACAGGATCAACTTCTGCTATGATATCCTTGCCCTCTATCGCCACATATAGCAAGCCTGTTGCCGGATCGCACGTTATGCCTTCGAAATCCGCTTTTTTTACCCGGGCTGTTCTGATAAGGGTCCCGTCTTTTTTTATCTCGCAGATATCCCCTTCATCGCCGACTACAAACAGCGTTTTTCTAGCCGGATGGAACACTATGCCGGAGGGCTCATTGAACCCGTTCATGTCTATATCGACTGCCTCGGCAAAGGAAAACTTTTCAATTTGGGGCGTTTCGGAAAGATATCTATCCATCAGTTCCGCTTTTTTAAGATCGCTTCTTTTTAGATAAAGTTCCTTTGCCTTTGTGTAATAATCTCTTGCGGCGTCAAATTCATTCATCATGAACGAAACCCCGGCCATATTTGCGTAAGACGCCGGATTTTCAGGCTCCGCGTCTATTGCCTTATAAAAATACGCTATTGCCTCAAGATCGTTTCCCATCATGCTGTAAAGATAGCCTATATGATCATAGATCTCCGCTTTTTCGGAAGGATTCGCCGTTCCAAGAGCTTTCTTCTGCTCTTCAATGGCAGTTGCGTAGCTATGCTCTTTTAAGTTTTTTTTCCTAAGCTCCACGCGCTCGCGGGCCATATCAGCGAAAACTGCTCCGCATAAAGAGATAGCAACCAAGATAAAAAAAGTTATACGGTACGTTTTTTTCATTTTAATAATATACACGCGAAATCTCACTTTTGCAAGGCGCGGAAATAGGATTTTGTGGAAGGTAAATTAAGTATTAAAAGATAAAAAAAGCACAATAGAAGATATGGCGTCTTTCCCAGGCTCTCTAATGCCCAATTAGCCAGGAAAGGGACCGTGATCGCAAGAGCGATAATGGCCACGATGCGCGCCCTGTTCCTGCGCAAAAGAAAACCGTAACCCGCGTATAAGAGAACCGCTCCGGATAACAAATACAAAAAAGACCAAATTGTAGAGGTCGCTCCCACAGCAGCGCTGCCCGCTCCGCAAAGAAGCATTATCCCGCAGATAAAAAAGAATAAGAATACGGCTATAAGAGCGAGCCCTGCTATGATATTAAGAATTCCCAAAAAAATTATAACTATTCGCATTTGTAATACGCGTTTAACGCTGTCCGGCCGGCCTCGCTCATGTTCCGGCCCATTGCCAGAAAACCGTGTTCTTTAATTATAATAAAATTTTCTTTGCCTAAAATATCGATAACGCTTTTAACAAGCTCCCGCGTTCCGTACGGCTCCTTACGCGTTGTCTCCTTGGCCGGAAGGTTTTTGTTCATATTTAGAATATTTTCGCAGTGCCCGTGGAATATGGCCCCAATGTCAGGCCTTTTTTCGTATATGGCAAAGTGAAGCATTGATTCCGAGGACGGTTCCTTAGGGCCCATAGAACGCGCTATGCCCCTCTTAATATCACACGATACGACTTTTGAAAAAGAGCTGTTATCCATATTTTCTTTAAGCCCTACGCGGGAGCCTGTTATTATGAATTCATTTTTGCTATTCTCGGCGCGGTAGCTAAGGTTTCCGTAGGAGCCGCCTTCGTAAGGCGGCGCGAGCTTAAGCTCATGGAATTTCTGACACCATTTTTTAAGCTCATCCAACCCGGGATCGGTTACAACTTCATCAGATATTATTTTGTTTTTAAACTTTATGCCTTGGTATGTCATTTTTAGGAAAATAATTTTTCTATGCCTTTTTTGCCGGGCTTTATGATGCCTTTTTCCGTTATGATACCCGTAATGAACTTGGCCGGTGTAACATCGAACGCGGGGTTAATGGCCTTTGAGCCGGGAGAACAGACAGTGATAGTCTCGATGTTTCCGCTGCCTGTCATGCCGCTCTGGCACAGCACCTCTTCTTCTTTTCTTTCTTCTATCGGGATATCCCTGCCGCTTTTAGTATTAAGGTCAAATGTTGACAGCGGCGCCGCGACATAGAACGGAACTTTGAATTCGCGGCACGCTATTGCTTTTTCCAGAGTACCGATCTTGTTGGCAACGTCCCCGTTAGCGGCTATTCTGTCGGCGCCTACTATCATGATGTCCACTTTGCCTTGAGACATTAGATGCGCTCCGGCATTATCGGGTATTATCGCGTGTGGAATTCCGGCGTTCCTAAGCTCCCACGCTGTCAGAGATGCCCCTTGCCCCCTGGGCCTTGTTTCGTCAACATATACGAATATTTTTTTTCCGCGTTTTTTTGCCGTGTATACAGGCGAAAGCGCTGTGCCGTGATCAACGAACGCCAGCCACCCCGCGTTACAATGCGTCTCGATGCGGGAACCGTTCTTTATAAGTTTCGCTCCGAACGCGCCTATTTTCCGTGAACTTTGAATATCTTCTTCGGCAATGCTTAATGATTCTTTTAACGCCGCGTTAGCCGGATCTTTGGCGTTCATGGCTACGTTATAGACGCGCTCCGTAGCGTAAAATAGGTTTTGAGCGGTCGGGCGCGTGGATTCAATAGCCGCTTTGGCCTTTTTAACAAAACACGGGCAGCCTTTTTTGGGAGCTTTTAAAAAGGCTTGCGCCATGGCAAAACCTGCCGCGGCCCCGATAGCGCCGGCGCCTCTTACAGCCATTGTTCTTATCGCATTAGCGGTATCAAGATAGGTCTCGCAGCGTTTTATCTGAAATTTAAAAGGAAGGAGGTTTTGCTCGATCAGGAAAACTGATGAGCCTTTTATCCAGACAGTTCTGTAATTTTTTCCGTTTACTTTCATTTACAAGCCTTTCAGGTCCTTCTATTATATACCTATATATCAAGGCTTGTAAATTCTAAAATAAAATCTACCGGCTTCCAGGGCCGGCAGAGCCGCCCTTGGAAGCCGGTAGATCTTTTATTCTCCGTTTTCGTAAATGCCGTTGATCCACTTTTTGAACCACGGACATTGCCAGCAGCTGTCGAAACTGCGCGCGGCTATGGGCTTCATGTCTTTTCCCGTAACGAACCAGCAATATTTTCCGAGCTTATACTTGAAAGCGTCGCACTTATCGCGCACGCCGGGCTTGCAATTCCAGTATTCCCAGCACGATTTCGCGCCTTCGTTAACTTTTGCTCGTTTAGTGCACAAAGGTCTCTCCCGTGTTACACACTTTAATTACACACTTTAAAGAAAGTTTACCCTTGATCTTTAAAAAAGTCAATAGGCTAGCTTAAACCGACGCTTAGGAAGTTTTTGAGGCGCCTTGCGCGCGTTGGATGGCGGAGTTTTTTGAGGGCCTTGGCTTCTATCTGGCGCA
>CAZFLU010000034.1:0-5078 GCA_964519195.1 uncultured Planctomycetia bacterium
AGTTCTTTGAATAACTTGTAAAACATATCGCGAAGTTATTATAAATTTTACCATTTACCTCGTGTTTATAGAAGTAAAAAGACCCATCTGTGTCCATCAAGCCTCTAACACACGCTGTTTTCAAATTTCGCCTTTTTTTAACCCAGTTAGGAATATTGACGTTATTGCGAATTTTATGTCCGATCTTTAAACCTTTTTTTATTAAGAACTCTATTAGACTAACACTAGACATAACTATATGATCTGCCTTATCCTCCTTGCGACTGGCGGATACAATCGATGTGGAAATACTGAATAGTTTTTTTATCAGGTTTTGCATATAAACGGAATGGAGTTTGTCTGTTTCACGATTAAATGTTATCGTAGCTTGATACTTTGTTATGCCGCCATCGCCTAACATCATGCCTATAAATTCTGCTAAAGAGGAAGAATTGTCGGGTTTTTTTATGGTTTTTCTTGTTACAAAACCTACTTTTTGGGCATGGGTTGGATCCTGCCTAAGCTTTACCTGTGAAACGATGCCGCCTTTTCTCCTGCCTTCCGGTGTGCCGGGATTGCCGTAAATTTCGCACCTCTTTTTACCGCCTATAGGTGCGGCTTTTTTCACGCTCCAGTAATCCGGCAATATCTCTTTGGAAGGCGGCAACAACACGGATGTTTTTTGAGACAGGGTTTTAGCGGATTCATATTTCATATTATATTTTTCTCTGCGCCAGTCTCTTAGGGTGCGCTCGCAAACTCCACAAACATTGGCGATTTGGGACCAACTTAATTTTTTTTCTTTATGAATTTTATTTAGGAATTCTTTTTGTATTCTTTTATAAAATATTATTCGAGTCATTGCTCAGCCGAGTCTCCTATAAATTGTATGCCGCACCGGATGAATAGGATTAACAATAAAAAATGGCGGAGGGCAAGGGACTCGAACCCCTAAAGGCTTTCGCCCACGCCGGTTTTCAAGACCGGTGCCTTACCAGTTAGGCTAGCCCTCCGGTAGGTAAGCAGATTTACTGCATTATAGCATTGTAAATATTTATGTAAATACTTTTCGAAAGAACGAACGTATTCTTCACAAAATCGATGAATGCGATATCGCGAAATATTATATCAAGAACAAGCGTCGCCACAAAGACATTTGCCACATAAATGAAAAATACCGAGAAAAGGTACCCTGCCCTTAACAGGTCCGGCTGCTCTATTTTCATAACCTCTATTGTCATGAAAATATGAAAGCTTATGGTAAAGCCGACAAGAAAAACAAACTCTCTGGCGAATCCGGACATATCAATAAATTGTCTTGCTACCCAGAAAGCTATAAAAAGAACTATCGCGTGAATGGGCACAAAATATGGGCTTAAAGTTATGAATAAGTTATTTTTACTGCTCGTAACGCTGCCGCCTTTATCTGACACGTTGAAGGACAGAACTTTTCCGCCGCAAAGCCATGTAGCCGCAACATGCACCATTTCGTGCCCGAGCGCGTAAATATACATCGGCTTAAAGAAAACTATGTGAAAAACCGGATACGCGAAAAATCCGCTTATTAAAAGATAAAGATTCGCGTTAAAGAGGCCCAGGTTGCCGATGTTCTGAAAGAACGCTCTGGTTGAGCCTATTACTATAGGTATGAATAAAAGAGCTACTATATTTTTAACTGTTTTTCCGAACATTTTATTTTATAGCCTCGATCCCGTCCATAAAAGGCTGAAGCGCCTTTGGTATGTTTACCGTGCCATTTTCATTCTGATGCGTTTCTATGATAGCTATTACAAGGCGCGCCAAAGCAACACCTGAACCATTGAGAGTGTGAACGTAGTCCGTAACTCGTTTACCGGAACTCGGAACCCGTCTGAATTTAATATTCGCGCGCCTTGCCTGGAAATCCGTAAAATTCGAGCAGCTCGAGACTTCAAGCCATTTTTTAGTGCCGGGCGCCCAGAGCTCAATATCATAACACTTAGCGGCCGCGAAACTAAGGTCTCCCGTAGAAAGGGCCATGACCCTGTAAGGAAGCTCCAGCGCTTCCAATACTTCTTCCGCGTCCCGTCTTAGTTTTTCCAGCTCATCAAAAGAAGTTTCGGGTTTTACGAATTTGACCAGCTCAACTTTATTGAACTGATGCACGCGTGTCAGCCCTTTTGTATCTTTTCCATAAGAGCCTGCTTCCCGCCTGAAACAAGCGCTATAAGCAGCGTAGCATACGGGCAACTCTTCCTCATTAAGCGTTTCTTCAGAGTGTATATTAGTAACGGGAACTTCCGCGGTTGGTATGAGAAAGAGGTCGTCATCTTTTAATTTGTACATGTCCTCTTCAAGTTTAGGAAGCTGGCCTGTGCCTGTCATGCTTTTTCTATTTACAAGAAAAGGCGGGAATATTTCCCGATAGCCATGTTTTTTAGTATGTAAGTCCAACATAAAGTTAAATAACCCTCTCTCAAGTCTGGCTCCGAATCCTTTGTATAAGGCAAAACCGCTACCGGATATTTTAGCTGCCCTTCCAAAATCAAGAATATCTAGTTTTTTACCTATCTCTATATGGTCCTTAGGGTTAAAGCTAAACTTCGGAATATTACCCCATTCTTTTATAAGCTTATTCGCTTCAGGTCCCGGACCTACAGGGACTGATTTATCTGGTATATTTGGGAATTGATATATAAAATTAATGTATTTTTGCTCAATTTCCTCCACTTTTTCATCTATTTTGGCTATTTTTTGGGATACTACCTTCATTGAAGCTATAAGCTCCTTGGCATTCTTCTTTTCCTTCATAAAATGGCCTATTTTAGCAGAAACTTCGTTCTTCTTGGACTTCAGAGACTCCACTTCTGTAAGCAGGGATCTCCTTTCCTTGTCTACTTTTAAAAATTCATCCACGTCAAGTTTAATATTTTTTTGTTTGAGCGCTGTTTTAATAAGCTCGGGGTTTTCTCTTATAAATTTTACATCCAGCATAGTAACCTCTTTCTTATAGCTTAAAGCTTACAGCTTATAGCTTGTCTACCTTTAACCACACAGATCGGCCGCCCCTCGACTTCGCTCGGGACTCCCTTATCCCTTGATAACACAGAGCGGTCGCATGCGGCAAACCCGCTTTGAAATGCCTGCCTCGTGCACAACATTAACTACTTCACTAACGTCTTTATAGGCCTCCGGCGCTTCTTCGGCCAGCGTGCCACGGCCGGCGGCAAGAACTATGATGCCTCTTTCGGAGAGTTCCTTAGCAATGGACCGCCCCCTGCAGGCGGATATCGCCGCCGTCCTGGACAGAAGCCTGCCGGCTCCGTGCGCCGTGGAGTAGAAAGTTTCTTCCGCTTTCTCGGTGCCTACAAGTAAAAAGGAATGCCGCCCCATGTCACCCGGTATTATAACAGGTTGTCCGATATTTTTGTATCTTTCCGGTAGTTCCGGATGTCCGGGAGGGAATGCGCGCGTCGCGCCTTTTCTGTGGACGCAAAGCGCGCGTTCTTTTCCGTTAATATTATATTTTTCGAATTTAGCGATATTATGCGCCACATCATAAATTAAATGCATTTCGAGATCTTGAGCGCTTCTATTAAATACTCTTTCAAATACCTCTCTTGTAAGATGCATTAGGCATTGCCTGTTTGCCCAGGCGTAATTTGCCGCGCATCTCATGGCAGCTAAATACGCTTTTCCTTCTTCTGAATTGCACGGCGCGCACGCAAGCTGTTTGTCCGGAACACTTATATTATATTTGGCCAGGCTGTGTATCATTGATTTCGCGTATTCGTCGCATATCTGATAACCAAATCCGCGAGAGCCGGAATGGATCATTACAGTGATCTGCCCTATCTCAAGGCCGAACACGCCTGCTTTTTCTTTATCATAAATTTCATCGACAACCTGGACTTCCGCGAAATGATTCCCGGAACCAAGCGTGCCTGCTTGTCTTTCGCCGCGTTCATAGGCTCTTTCGGAAACCGCGGAAGGATCGGCGCCTTTAATCTCGCCTTTTTCCTCGGTATATTCCAGGTCTTCTTTCCAGCCGTAGCCTTTTTCAACGGCCCATCTGGCGCCTTTTAAAAGAAGGTTTGCCTCATCTTTATGAGTAGCTTTTATTTTTCCTTTAGAGCCAACGCCCGCGGGAATATTATTAAAAAGAGCATTTGCAAGATTTTTAACTTGCGTTTTTATTTCCTTTTCTGTCAGATTTGTTTTTATCAACCGGATCCCGCAATTTATGTCATACCCTGTCATTCCGGCGCTAACGACTCCGCCAGCGTCTATATCAAACGCGGCTACACCGCCTATACTCATGCCGTACCCAAAGTGGATATCAGGCATTGCTAACGAATAATTTACAATACCCGGAAGAAGCGCGACATTCGCCACCTGTTCCAGGGCTTTATCGTGTCTTATGCTTTCGAGTAGCTTCTCGTCGGCATAAATTACGCCGTCGACGCGCATGCCGGTTTTGTAGCTTTTAGGTATGCGCCACCTGTAGCTGTCTATTCTTTCAAGAGGGCCTTCCCATATATTCATATTTTAGCGCCCATCTATCAGGTTTCGGTGATCAGCTTTAGATTGCCCGGACGCGGGCATCTACACCTGATACCTGCTTGCAGATAACTGATAATTCATACATCAAACACTATATCCACGCTTAATCCGAATTTGGTTTCTTTTATTTCAATGTCATGAAAAGTGGCGGCTTTTATCTCGGTTCTAAGGCGATCTCTGTTTTCGCCTACGTGCCTGCCGTAAACCTTCGCGGTAAGCTTATTATCTGAAATAGTTTTTATGTCAAAATTGAAAAATATAATGTTCTTTGTATAAAAGTTATACAGGAGCTCGTCAAGCCAGGACACCAGGAGCTCTTCTTTTGAAGGGGCTTCAAGCTCAATATCAACTGAAACGGACGGGTTGAGGCCTTCCAGGTCAGCCATGATATCGAACATGCCAAAGGCCGCGTTGGTAAAGAGTTCTTTCAGGTCTTTACCGTAGATTCTCGCGGCAAGGTCTGCCGTATGCGGGATCTGTTCATAACGCTTCATATACGCAAATTATATTATATAAAGGACCCGCAGGCAAGGAGTAAAGTGGGTCGGATGGCGAAA
>CAZFLU010000034.1:5178-8295 GCA_964519195.1 uncultured Planctomycetia bacterium
TACTACGTTCGCTGCGCTCACTGCGTAGGCTCCCCTCGTTCACTGCCGCCTGCCTTCGGCAGGCTTTTCCTCCCGTTGGTCGGCGTTCACTCGCTTCGAGTCCTGTGCAAGGCGATTAAGATTTGAGCCCTTGCTGAATGCAAGGGCTCAAATTTAAAGTACCCCGCCGAGGACTCGAACCTCGCACAGTCGCCTTAAAAGGGCGATGCTCTACCAGATGAGCTAGCGGGGCATATCTGCTATGAATTTCACCAGCGTATCTCGCTGAAGCTGAACACGATAAGTATTCAGCGTAAGCGGATAGCGGGGCATATTTACGTATAATGAACAAGGATAAATTCGAAATCCTAATATCGAAACTCGAAACAAATTCGGATAATTAAATTCAAATATTCAAAACACGAGTTTCTCTTTTTTCGAGATTCGGATTTATTTCGGATTTCGATATTCGTATTTAGTATTAGACCTCTTGGATCTCTTTTTCTTTAGACTCGAGATGTTTATCTATTTCTTTTGAATACTTATCAATGAGCTTTTGTATTTCGTCTTTACTTTTGAATTTATCGTCTTCGGTAATGACTTTGTCTTTCTCCATCTTCTCTACTTCGTCATTGGCAACGCGCCGCGCTGTTCTTAGGGATATCCTTCCCTCTTCTGCTATTTTCTTTATGACCTTGGTCAGTTCATCGCGTCTTTCCTCGGTGAGACTAGGTATGGAAATCCTTATTAGCTTACCGTCGTTTGTAGGCGTTATGCCGAGTTCGGAACTTGATATTGCCCTTTCTATATCCTGCATTATCGACTGGTCCCACGGTTGTATTACTATAAGCCTGGGTTCGGGCGTTGAAATGCTTGCCAGCTGTTTAAGGGGCATCGTGGTAGCGTAACACTCGACTCGTATTCCTTCCACAAGACTGGAATTGGCCCTTCCTGTGCGTATAGAAGAAAATTCCCTTTCCGTGGCTTCTACTGTTTTTTTAAGCTTTCCTTCCAACTCTTTTATTACTTCTCTGGATGTCGTTGCCACTATTATCACCCCCGATTAATAAATAAATGTTCCGACTTTTTGTCCCGTTACGGCTTTTTTGATATTTTCTTTTTTGTTCATATTAAAAACTACTATCGGCATCTTATTATCCATACACAGGCTCACCGCTGTCGCATCCATTATTTTAAGGCCTTTTTTAAGAACGTCCAGATAACGCAGTTTATTGAATCGCTTGGCTGACTTATGTTGCATCGGATCCTTGTCGTATACGCCGTCCACCTTGGTAGCCTTGAAAATAATATCGGCTCCTATTTCGGTAGCTCTTAAAGCGGCTGTTGTATCCGTGGTAAAATAAGGATTGCCCGTGCCGCAAACGAATATAACAATTCTTTTTTTCTCCAGGTGCCTGATAGCGCGCCTTCTTATGTAAGGCTCCGCGAGCTCTTGCATCTGTATGGCAGTTTGGACCCTGGTAAACACATTTATTCTTTCAAGAGCGTCTTGAAGAGCTAAACCGTTTAGCACAGTGGCCAGCATGCCCATATAATCGGCTATAGCTCGATCCATCCCTTTTTTAGTAGCCGCTAAAAGTCCGCGAAAAATATTACCGCCGCCTATAACAACGGCTACTTCAACGCCCATGTCCCTTACTTCTTTTATTTGCTTTGCGATAGAAAGTATTACATCGGGGTCTATTCCATACCCTGTTTTACCCTGAAGCGCTTCGCCGCTTATTTTAAGAACTATGCGTTTATATTTGGTCTTCATGTAATTGGATATATTATATTTCTTCGCCTAACTGATAACGCGCGAATCTTCTTATTATTATGTTCTCGCCTATCTTGGCAATGAGCGAATGAAGAAGGTCTTTTATTTTTAAACCGGGATCTTTTACAAAAGACTGTTCTAAAAGGCATTTTTCCTCGTAGAATTTTTCAAGCTTTCCTGCGAGTATCTTCTCGAGGGCTTCCTTTGGCTTATCTTTTACGGTGGCGCTCATTATTTCTTTTTCCTTTTCAATGACCGCCTCCGGGACCTCTTCTCTTTTGATATACTCCGGCCTCGAAGCCGCTATCTGCATGCACAGATCTTTAACAAAAATCTTAAAATCCTCGTTCCTTGCAACGAAATCCGTTTCGCAGTTTACCTCAAGAAGAACGCCAAGCTTGCCGTTCATGTGTATATAACTTTCGACCCTGCCGTCTTTCGCGGCGCGGCCCGCTTTAAGAGTGGCAAGTTTAATACCTTTTTTCCTGAGTATCTCAACAGCTTTTTCCACATTTCCGGCCGCTTCTTTTAACGCTTTCTTGCAATCCATTATTCCGGCGCTTGTTTTTTCTCTTAGTCTTTTGATCGCGTCTATCATCTCTCTCCTTACTGATTGATCGTTCGTTCCTATACTGTTTTGGTTTTCTTCTTCTTTACCGGCTTATTTTCCGTATCTTCTTCTGCTGCTTTTTCGAGCCGTATATCGCCTTCGATGAGTTTTTCAGCTTCTTTTTCAGTGTCTTCTCCGGCCTTCTCGGCTTCTGATTCTTTTTCTTGGGCGGCTTTATCTTTTTGGCTTCCCAGGAACTGATTTCTTCCTTCGAGCACGCTTTTAGATACCATTGAGGCAATGAAGCTTATTGATCTCATCGCATCGTCATTTCCCGGTATAACATAGTCGATCTTATCCGGATCGCAATCGGTGTCGACGAGCGCTATGACCGGTATTGAAAGCTTGGTAGCCTCATGAACGGCTATGGCTTCTTTTTTTGAATCTATCACGAAGATCGCCCCGGGCAAACGGCCCATTTTTCGTATTCCCGCCAGGTTCTTTAAAAGATTTGAGATCTTTTTATCAATAACAGCTCTTTCTTTTTTAGAAATGGCTCCGTAAGTTCCGTCTTCTTTCATTTTCTCGAAAGAATCGAGCTTTTTTATGCTTTTTCTTATGGTAGCGAAATTGGTAAGCGTGCCTCCCAGCCATCTCTGGTTAACATAAAACATGCCGCATTTTTCAGCCTCTTCTTTTATAATGGGCTGGGCCTGTTTCTTGGTGCCCACGAAAAGAACGTAACTGCCGGCAGCCGCGACTTCATTGGCAAAATCACAGGCTTCTGTCAGAAGTTTCGCTGTTTTTTCAA
>CAZFLU010000035.1:0-8255 GCA_964519195.1 uncultured Planctomycetia bacterium
ACCATAGGTTATCTGCCGCACCCACAGCACAGACTGGCACTTTCCCTGAGAGACGGCTATCGCGCGTCCTCTCCCAAACCCGAAAATTATGCGGTCTGTGGGAAGGCTTACGTAGATTATCTTGTTTTGTGGGCAAATAAGCCTAAGGAAAAAATAAGTTTTTGGGGAACGAGCAAGGCGCTTACTTTACGCGCAGGTCATTGCAATGCGCAGGATCCTGTGCGTGTGCTTGTGCTTTTAAGCCATCCCGATGAGCTAAGGATGCTCTTGTCATGGATGTTGTCCGAAAAAAGGTTGCAAAGCCATAAAGTTTATACGATACGCGCCTATAAGGCTATTAAAAATAGAGAATTCCGCAAAGTATATGCGCAACTTTCCAAGAGTTTCTCTTTCATTCGGCAGGGGAAAAATGATATATTGGAAGATCTTAAGGAGTGCGATAGCGCAATTTTTACGGCCACAAGCGCTGGCCTGATCGCGGCAAATTACGGAAAACCCGCCGTATATGCAGCACTGTATGATTTCTTGCCTATAAACCCGTGTTTTGACGATCTAAGCGATATGAATGAATGCGATAGTCCGGAAGAACTTGCCAATACGATAGAACGGATCGCAAGAATGGACAATGCTACTCTTTCAAATCTTTTGCAAAAACAGCAAGTTAAGGGGCTTTCCATTTTTAGCGGTATTAAAAATGATAATATAAAAGGAGACATATTTCACAATGCGCATACCTAATTTATTTTACCAGTCTCAGGGTGATTGGAAATATCCTTTCATAATGATAGGATGGGGCCTTTCCCGCATACTTGTTCCGCGCAGGAAGGTAAAGATAGATAATGTGGCATTCTCTCTTTCCTGTATTAACTGGATAACGCACCTTAGGTGGTTCACTTTCAAGGAAAAAGAGCCGGAGGTCAGGAAATTCATAGATGAACATGTAGGGAAAGGGGATATTTTTTTCGATATAGGCGCCAATGTGGGTGTTTTTTCGCTTTATGCCGCTAAAAAGTACGAAGACATAAACATATATGCTTTCGAACCCGAGTATTCAAACCTTCATCTTTTAAAAGAGAATATAATAGCGAACAAGCTTACTGAAAAAATAAAACCATACTCGCTTGCCGTAGGAAATATTGATGGATTGAGCATGCTTCATCTTCATGATACGCGGCCGGGTTCGGCAGTGCACTCCGAAAACCCGCGTAAAATGGATTTTACGAAAGAAGGCGGCAGAGTGAAGTGGCAGGAAGGTATAGCCAGCGCGACTCTGGATGGAATATGCGAAAAGCTCGGCGTTGTTCCGACAAAAATGAAAATAGACACTGACGGCAATGAGGATAAGGTGCTTGAAGGCGCGGGTAAGGTGCTTGCGGAGAGCCGCCTTAAGGCGATTGTGCTTGAAATGCCCAATAGTGTGGAAACTGCCGAAAAGTGCGCAGCAATACTTAAAAAGAACGGATTTAAACTGTCGTGGGAAGACTCTAAAAAAACAAGAAATCAGATCTGGACAAAGTAAGGGAGAGGAATAATGCGGGATGATAAAATATTCAGGGAAATCGAGGAGAACATAAGCGCGTTCATGAAAGGGGCCAACTCTTCCATGCCGGATTACGGCGACTGGCACGACCGCTTTCTTAAAGAAACCGATAAATTGCTTGATAAGAACCTAAAGATCAAAGGGAACAATCTCCGTAATTTCAGGGGCATGCAGATCTTCGTAGCTGATAGGCCTAACGCAAGGCTTAAACATATCTACCATTCAAGCAAGGCGTACTATATGCTTAAAAGATTCCTTAACTTTTTTATAGGCAGTGCTCGTGGAGGAATATATGAGGCTATGGATACCTTCAGGCACGTGAAGGTATTTGACTTTCTAGGCTTACTTCAAAAATATCCGAACCCTGACATAGGAAACCCTCTTCAGATACGCTATAAAGGCTACAGGTTCACGAACAGGTATATAAGGCATATCTATCTTTTAGGGATGTTCAAAAGATACCTTGCGCCGCGCGTAGGGGAAAGACCGGTCGTTTTGGATATAGGCTCAAGCTATGGTATATTCTCAAGCCTTATAAAGCAGGAACTGCCGGAAAGCTCGCATATCCTCGTCGATATGCCTGGCCAGCTTATGCTGGCGCATTACTATCTGGCTACTCTTCTGCCTGAAGCCAAGATAGCCGGTTTTAAAGAAGTGACCGCAGCAGCTGATATTGACCGGAATTTTACAAGGAAGTATGATTTCGTGCTCGTGCCGACAGATATGTATTTGAAAATAAAAGCCGATAGTGTCGATGTTATAACTAATTTCTCTTCTTTTTCGGAAATGAAAAGGGAATGGTTCGATATATACATGGCGTCCCCCGCTTTCAAGAGCGCCGTGTATCTTTTTACGATTAATCGATATGACGCCTATCCGACCTACTCGAACGACATAACGGTGCTTGATTATCCATTTAACGATTACGATAAAATACTGATGCGCACGTGTCCGTTTCTGAAGAACTGTTATCACGGGCGCTTTTTGTTCCTGTGCGTCAAAAAAAGATATCCGTCAGAGCTCTTTCAGTTCATAGGAAAGCGCAAGGAGGTAAAGAGATGATGTCCAAAGGTAAATTTAATATAGTAGGTGAAAATATAAAAATGCGCGAGGCGTCATGGTCCTTTGGAGGAAAAACCGCAAGATCATTTACCAATCACGTAAAACGTTCGGTTCCGTTTTATGATACAGGCCATGATCTTATAGCGCGGTTAAGCGATTTCTTCATTAAGGAAAAATCGGTCTGTTACGACCTGGGAGCCTCGACGGGCGTCCTTCTTAAGAAATTGGCGCTGAGGCACAGGCATAAACCGCATATCACGTGGATAGGCATCGACAGGGAGCCCAACATGACAAGGCAGGCAAAAAAAGAGGCAGGGAAGGTAAATAATATAAAGTTCGTTACGGACGATATAGCCAAGGGCCGTCTTAGAAAGAGCGATCTCATCGTTTCTTATTACACTATACAATTCGTCCCGCCGCACGTGCGACAGGACGTGTTCAATAAAATATACGCCTCGCTTAACTGGGGAGGCGGATTTATTCTTTTCGAAAAAGTGAGGGCATGCGATGCGCGCTTTCAGGACATGATGCAGGCGCTCTATACTGACTATAAGCTTGAGCGGGGTTATTCTACCGGAGAGATCGTGGCTAAAGCGAAAAGCCTGAAGGGCGTGCTTGAACCGTTCTCAACGCAGGGTAATATGGATTTCATGAAGCGCGCCGGGTTCGTTGACGTCATGAGTGTTTTTAAATATGTTTGCTTTGAAGGTTTTCTCGCGATAAAATAAAGCCCTGTAAAGGAGGTACGATGCAAAGTATTTCTGGTGTACTTAAGACTTCAAGGACCGCGTCGGATTTTGGGTCCGGTTATTTCGCATATCTGACCGATCTGATGAAAGCGGTGGACCTTGATATGATAGGGGCTTTTTGTGACCAAATGCTTATAGCAAGGAAAGAAGGAGCCACCATATTCATTATCGGCAACGGGGGTTCCGCCGCGACAGCCTCTCACATGGCCAACGACTTCGGGTCGGATATAAGAAAAAAGACAAATACGGAAATACCGTTCAGGGCCCTTTCCCTCACCGATAATCAGCCGGTAATGATGGCAATAGCTAATGATGACGGTTACGAGAATATCTTTCTCAATCAGCTGCGGATCCACTATAGAAAAGGGGACAAGCTTATAGCTATTTCGGCAAGCGGAAATTCCCCTAACGTTGTACGGGCCGCCGAATGGATGAAAGAGAAAGGCGGAACAGTGATGTCGCTTGTAGGATTCGACGGGGGCAAGATCAAAGCCATCTCCGATGTTTGCCTGCACGTAAAAACGCAAAAAGGCGAATACGGTCCGGTAGAGGACCTTCATATGATATTGGATCATCTTATAACCGTCTGGCTACAGCACAAAGTAGAAACGGAAGGATAGAGTGGCTGTAAATATATTAATAGGACCGTCCAAATTCGGGGAGCATGATAAAACCCCTATCGATATGCTTAAGAAAGCCGGTATCAAGATCATATCTAATCCTTACGGAAGAAAGCTCGAGAAAGATGAACTCGCGGAACTCCTTAAAGGCGGTGTTATGGGGATAATAGCGGGACTCGAGAGCCTGGAAAGGGACATTCTGGAAAAGTCATCGCTCAAGGTAATATCGAGAAGCGGCGCCGGACTTTCGAATGTTGACCTTGAGACGGCTTCGAAATTAGGCATAATAGTAAAATACACGCCTTACGGCCCGACAGAATCAGTAGCGGAACTTACTATCGGAGCCATGATCTCGCTTCTTAGGAGGCTATCCGAGACGAATAACGATATGCATGCCGGAAAGTGGTCGAAAAAAGCGGGTCTGGAGCTTGCCGGTAAAAAAGTAGCCGTAATAGGATTCGGGAGAATAGGGAAAAGAGTATCGCAAATCTTAAGCGTTTTTCATGCCAAGGTCTTAGCCGTGGACAGTAGTAACATGGAAATACCCGATTTCGCGCGAAAAGCGAATCTTGATGAGGCTCTCCGTGAAGCAGATGTGATATCGGTACATGTGAGCGGCGAAGAAGAAGTGCTCGGAGAAAGAGAATTCAGTATTGTCAGGAAAGGCGCCTATGTGCTTAACGCCGCGCGCGGGAAATGCGTAAATGAGAAAGCTCTTCTCAAGGCTATTGACGAGAAAAGAATAAAAGGCGCGTGGATAGACGCGTTCCAGGAAGAGCCGTATAGCGGTATTCTCACAAAACGGACCGATGTTCTTTTAACGCCCCATATCGGTTCATATACTTTAGAATGCAGAAAGAGGATGGAAAAAGAGGCTGCTGAGAACCTTCTGAGCGGCTTAAAAGAGGCAGGTCTGATATGAAAAGCAAAGAAAAAATCGCATACCTTAAGCTTGCCAAGATCGCCGCTTTAAAGGCCGGCGAATTTTTGCTTAAAGAAGGCAAAAAATATATTAAAGTGGTAAAAGACGAAGGCCGCGATATAAAGCTGGAAGCGGATACGGAAGCAGAGAGAGTAATATTAAAAGAGCTGGAATCAAGAAGTTGTTTCTCTATATTATCTGAAGAAGCGGGAGAGATAGGATCGTTTGGAAAAACACCTCTTTGGATAGTCGATCCGCTTGATGGCACATTTAATTACGCGCGGGGCATAAGTATTGGTTGCGTATCAATAGCCCTGTGGGAGCACGATAAACCAATACTGGGAGTTATCTATGATTTTAACAGAAACGAACTTTTCGAAGGCATGATCGGATGCGATGCCAGGCTGAACGGCAAGCGCATAAGGGTAAGCAGCGTAAACAAGAAAAGCAAGGCTGTTATGTATACAGGATTTCCTTCCAGGGCCTCTTTTGATAAAAAAAACCTGACAAGATATGTAAAAAATTTTAAAGCGTACAAAAAAGTAAGAATGATCGGCTCAGCCGCGATCAGCCTAGCTTATGTCGCGTGCGGGAGAGCGGATTCGTATGAGGAAAGAAATATAATGCTGTGGGATGCTGCCGGAGGCGCCGCTATGGTGCTCGCGGCAGGAGGCAGTGTCAGAATAAGAAAAACGAACAAAAAGCATTCATATAATATTTTTGCCTCGAACGGCAGCATAAAGGAATGAGAGATGTTAAATAAAAGAGTACTGATACTTTTTTTAATAGCATTTTTGTTAAGATTTGGCGTAGCATTTTTACTTCATGACGCGGCGGTAAAAAAAGGAACAGCAGGATTTTTTTTAGGAACAGATGACCTTTCCTCGGGCGGACGGAGCATGCAGCTTGCCGAAAGCTGGGAAAAAAGAGGTTACGTGATCCCGCCGGGAGCCGCTGTAACCCATTTTGCCGGACTGCTGGAGAAACTTAGGCCATCCGGAGCTTATGAATATTTTTCAGCATGGCTGATATTCATGAGTAAGAGCACATTTTCCCCTGAAGCAGTGAATTCGTTGCTTGGGGCTATCAGTATTGTGTTGGTTTATTTCATCGCGCGCGCGCTTTATACGGAGCGAATAGCCTTCAGCGCCGCAGCGCTTTTTGCGTTTTGGCCCTCGATCTTTTTATGGTCAACGCTTAACCTTCGGGAAGCGTCCGTTCTATTTTTTATACTGCTTTCGATTGCAGGGGTTATATTAATTCTTGGACCGAATTTATCGTGGAAAAAAATAATGTTGGGCGCGTTTATTATAGCAGCCTCGTTCTTTTTTCTGTATTATCTGCGAAAGCGCATGGCATATTTATTGGTTTTTCTTTTAATGATATTTTTGCTTGCAAGATTTTTGAGCCGGCTTGTGGCGACGAAACAGATGTATAAAATATTTTGGATACTTTTTTTTATTATTATATTGGGCGCGCTATTCTTTTACTACAATAAAGATGCCGGACATTCTTTAGCTGATTTCTTAAATAAAGAAATCGGTGAAGTCACGATGTTCCTGAAACATCCTTTATCAGCTATTAACGAATGGCGAACAGAACGGTTAAAAGGAGGTAGCGCTATATTTCCGAACTTTACGCTAAAAACACCATCCGACCTTTTAATGTTCATTCCTATGGGATTTGTAATAACATTTTTTTACCCTCTTCCATGGCAGATAAGTTCAAATGTTTCTTTAATGGCTGCGCCGGAAATGCTGGCGTGGTATCTGCTTTTTCCATTTTTTATCAGGGGCATTTATTTTGCGCTTAAAGGATCCCGCGCCTCCAGGCCGTTGATATTATTTATAGTTTCTTTCATGATACTATTTTTCGCGTTCCTTCCCGTGTACGAAGGTAACGCAGGGGCTCTTTTTAGGCACAGAGGCATGGTCCTCCCGCTCTGCTTCATATTTGCTTTTTCCGGATTTTTCAAAGAAACCCCACGATAACCCTGTCAGGTCCGGGACCTGACAGGGTATTGAACGGGCCTACCAAAAAATAATTCCCTTACACTATATCTTATAGTATAATTATAACCTATGATAAAGGGGCAAAACATAATTTGCGTGTCATCCATAGACTGGGACTTTGTATGGCAGGGGCACCAGGAAGTAATGTCTGCTTTCGCTAACGCGGGTAACCGCGTACTTTTTATAGAGAATACAGGCATAAGGCCGCCCAGCATCCGTGACATAGGCCGCTTAAGACACAGGATAGCCAATTGGAAAAAGGGGCTTGGAGGTATCCGCCAGGAGAACGAGAACCTTTTCATATTCTCTCCGATCATACTGCCGTTCCCGTATTCCATGGTCGCCAAATTCATTAATCGCGTTCTGCTTATCAGTACGCTGAAAAGATGGATGCGCGCCGTGGATTTTAAAAGCCCTGTCATATGGACATTCCTTCCTACGGAAGTAAGTATCGATATCATAGATAATATTGACAACAGCCTTGTGGTCTATTATTGTATCGCCGAGTTCACGGAACTGGTGCGCTCCGCCAAAAAAGTGGAAAAAACGGAAAAAGAGCTGCTGAAAAAATGCGATCTGGTGTTCGCGCAGGGAGAAAAAATAAAGGAAAGGTGCTGTCGCTACAACAAAAATGTGCATGTATTTCCTTTCGGGGTGAATGAGAAAATATTTGATGCGAAAAGACGCTTCCAAAAAAAAGATATCCTCAAAACACAATCGGCGAGGACAAAGAAGATCGGATATGTGGGCGGCATACACAAACACGTTGACATAGAACTTTTGAGGAACATTGCCGATAAGATGCCCCGGGACTGGTCAATTGAGCTTGTCGGCCCTCTACAGGTTGATAAAAACCTGTTCGCAGGCTTAGAAAGTAAGATAATAATGCACGGAAAGAGGGACATTACCGAGCTTCCGGATTTTATAAGTGATTTCGATGTTTGCCTCATACCATATTTACTTAACGAGTATACAAAAACCGTGTATCCCACTAAATTAAACGAATATTTGGCTATGGGTAAACCCGTGATCTCAACCCCGATCCCGGAGGTCATAAAATTCGCAGAAGAGAATCCCGGCACAGTTACGGTGATCGAAAATGATGCCGATATTTTTATAAACGGCATACGAAATATGCTTGATGAACCGCGTGACACATCTACCATAGATAAAAGAAAACAAGCGGCTCTAAAATCGAACTGGACAACACGCATTGAAAATATGTCGCGGTGCATGGAAGAAACCATGAGTCGGCGGCATGATGAGAAGACAATGCATTGGCGCGAGGAAATCAGCATATTCTATAAGAATTTCAGAAAAAAAATAATCTACAGCACACTGGCGGCGCTT
>CAZFLU010000036.1:0-8097 GCA_964519195.1 uncultured Planctomycetia bacterium
CGACAGCAACTTAGAAAGCTTAGGAGCCATGGAAAGACAAGTTGCTGAGATAAATGCGATATCTTTCGCCAAAGTATTTTATGACCTTAAAGTATCAAAAGATCTTATGGGTAGGCCAGAAAGATTTACGCTTTCATACCATGGGCGTGAATTACATGTAAATCCGGAATTCTTAACCCAGACAGTAACCGCCCTTAGAAGACAGGCCGATATGTCGTCTCTACGTATGGTTCCAGCGGATATTGACGCTATGTCTGATATGAATATCGCAGAACTTGTTGATAAAAACGCAGGGGATGCGGGAAAAACCCGTAAGCTATTCAATAGCGCAGATAATTCTAGAAAAATAGCCACGGCTCATGTAATAGTGCAGTACGTTAATATGCGAACATCTCTTAAATTAGAAGGTGTTAATGTTTCTAACAAAGGTATGGACGAATTGAAAGATGCTAAATACGAGAGAATGGCAGAGATATATAACATTAAGCTAACACCAAAAGAAAATCTTTCAAAAGGACAAAGAGCGATTGCGTTAAGACAGAGATTTGCTGCAGAAGATCTAAGTGCTTTAGGAGCCGGCCGCATATCGGAATTTGTTAATCCTGATACAGGCATGGTGGATAATAGCATGGCCCCTGTAGCCGGCGGCGAATTTAAAATAAGCAGAAATAAAGTATTCTCTGATGTTTCAAAGTGTGTTGAGAGAAAAGCAAAAATAGAATTTGCGAAAGCCATCCTTGGAGCCAGAGAAGAAAGACCTGGCGAATATAGGATCTATATAACGAAAAATAGCATAATTCCTTATGGAACCTATAATGAAGCCACGCTTATAGAGCTTGTTGACGAATATAACGTTGCCGCAAACCTTGTAGAGGCAGGACTCTTCAATCCTGCCGCCAGCATTAACACTGACTGGCGCCTTAGAACGCGCAATCTGCCCGGGCAGATAAAAACCGCTCAAGCAATAAATTCTAGCATACAGATGGCAGCCAGCCTACTTGTTAACGGCATAAATCCAACCGGCATGAATAATTATGAAATGAAGCTCGCGCAACTTGAAAATACCGCTAATATATATGATCTATCGCTGCATGTAAGTTCTTTTGAAGATGCTTTAAGACAGAACATAGAAGCGATAAGAGCTACAGACGCCGCGCCTTCAGATACTGATATAGCCGCCATGATAAGCAGGTTGTCTAATTCTATGCCGAATAGCGCAATGGATTGCTTTATAAGATATCAAGCGCTTTCAATGGCTGTAGAGGCCAATGAGCTTATAGGAATGGGAATAGCGCAAGAAAGTGAGCTTTACAAAAACAATAAACTTGATCTAAAAGCATTTGAGAGGTCTAAGATCTATCGTGAAAGCATGGAAGCTGAAAGCACGCTTATAGCAAAATACGCGTTCCAGCGAACGGATGCAAACACGCTTGTCGGTTATAGATATTCTCCCAAAGACGAGAAATCTTACAGAAACCATGGAGAAACAGGCGGACTTAAAAAAGAAAAAGTATCGCTAACTATTACAATGGCAAGCGATAGCAGAGTGTTCGAAGCGCTTAGTTTTAATGAAAGATATGCAAAGACAGCTGTTTTTGGAGCGCTCATGTCTCATTCAACCATGTATAGCGATGCCAGATATGATTACATGCAAGCACTAGATTCAGCGGCATCTCTTATTGCAAACGGTGATTTTGAAGCAGCATCGCTATGGGCAAGGGGCTATTATAACAAAGCTCAGATCACGCGCCTTGCGGAAGCGTCTTCATTAAAGACCCAAGGCTTTATAACAGGCGACGTAAGAAGCGCTCTAAAAGGAGACATGCTTCAGGAAGCTCATGATAGAAAAGCTGTTTCTATCTGGCTTGTTAAGCGTCAGCTTGTCGATTTTACTATTGACGATAGCGGGAGAATCGAACTTAAAGCCGTTTGGATAGATAAGAACGGAAAACAGGAAAAAGTAGACCTTGAAAAAGCTCAAGAAGAAGCAAGGCGCGCCGCGGCAGAAACTTTAAGAATAGAACTCCATGAAGAATACAAAAAATTAAGCGAAGAGCATCAAAACGCTTCAAATAGTAGATGGAAAGGTTTTTGGGGCGGAGTTGGTAATTTTATTTGGGGAATTGGCATCTACAGTCATAATAGAAATTGTGAGAACAGAATGGAAGAAGCAACCAAGAAAATAAACAACCTAAGAGAACGCGTGAGAAACCACGACGGCCGCGTTAATATAAGTGATTTTAAACATAGCGAATCATTCGCGCGATTTATAGCCGGGTACGTTACAAAAGATCCTAAAGATGAAAATGCGCGGGAAGCAGAAAAACTTTTATCTAGCGCCGGATTTTTAACAGGCGTTGTAGCTATAGAAGAAAATAGCGAAGGCGTGTTCAAGTCAGATAATTTTAGAGTTTTAAACCGGCAGGGCAAAAAGCTAAGAACTACCACGCAAGGCATCAGTTTAAATATAGCGGGAGAAGACAGACCAAGGCTTGTAAGGCGCTCGGGCGGGAAGTGGCAACTTTTCTTTATTAACAAAGAAAACAAATCCGGTTGGCACACTATTGAATTTAGCAAAACTTCCAGAAAGGAGTTTGACGCATCAGAGCGGTCAGACCTTAGAGCGCTTCTATTAGCCTTAGAGAATAGCGAAAAGCTTACTTTCGGAGGAGAAGGCGCTGAACTTAAGCTTGTTATAGAAGGTATTTCTTTCTCTGAAGACGGACCGCATGGAATACTAGAATACATGATAGCGAGCAGCCTTCTTGAATCGGACGAGAAAGAATTTTCTATGATGATAGAAGTTAAGAAAGGCGATACAGAAAAAACTTTCAAAGCTGTTCAGGGCCCAGGGCAGTGGTCGGGAGATGTTAGTATTATAGGAATGATTGACGTTGAAACTAAAAAAGTTTACGTTTCAACAGTAGCGCCCGTTCTTACGTACACGGGATATGCAGCTGATGTGTTTGGTTGGGATAATCGTACCTTTAAGACCACACTTGTTGAAATACAGGCAGACGAAGATGGAAAATTCAGTCTTTATGATTTCGTAACATCAACAAATCGCAACTTTAGAGAAAGCATATTAAGAAATCTCGGTATTATCAGCTTAGAGGACATGAAGAAAGTACGCTTATCCTTTACGCAGGGAGATAACATGCTGATGGCAACAGTAAAGGCCGGAGATATAAAAGCGGATACCATAAGCGTGCAATTCTGCTATGAAGAAGATGACGAGACTAATACAAATAGGGCCGAATTTAATATCAGGGCCCTAATTAACGGCGGAATTATCAAAGATACAGATGAAATAGTTATCTCTTATTCTGAAGCCGACCTAAGCTATAACGCAAGCCTTAATTTCAAGCTAAAAACATGGATGGCTCCTTTTATAGCGCATACTGATTGGCTGGATGATATGGTGGCTGCTAACGGAGGAAAAGAAAATGTTGATCTTAGCACGCGCGCAGGATTTAAGAATGCTATAAAAGGCTGGATGGAAAGCGCGAAAAAGGATAGCAATAGGCTTGCTACATATAAAGCATTTTCAAAAAGCATGGCAGAGTTGTTAGAGCCATCATCATATTATGCACGAAGTGATTTTACAGAAGGAGTTATTACAAAAATAGATAAAAAAGCGGCAAAACGCAACGAAGGATTGTTTGCTAGTGAAAATATTATTCTTGAACAGGCTGAAGCAGGGTGTCTAAGGTGGGGTAATAAGTATTCAGAAACACGGGCAATAGCTGAATATGATACTGCTGAAGGTATTTCAAGTTACAATGGAGTAAGATATGAAAAAGTAACTAATGACACTATGGAAGTCATGCTGGATAGATACTGCGATACTGTAAGTGATACCGAAATAGACGCTACATTTACTTTCTCTGATGATAATTTAGATACTAATGGAAATTTCATATTTAAGGTAAATACTTCAGGAAGAAAAGGGGCTACAGTAGTTGAGAGCATAGCAAGAATGTTCAGCACAAAAGTTAAAGCCTGCACTGTAAGCGAGCTTGATGATAAAGTGCAAAACATAGATGTAGTTCAAAGCTATGTAGTTTCCTTTGCCGCAGCAGGCGCGGTCAGCGTTGATAGTAAAGCAATGGTGGATAGTTTCAGGGTGCAAGGCATAGTAAGATGGGGAGGCCTTGACGCTGAACAGATGGAGGCGCTTAGCACCGGCTATATACGCATGGGAGAAATAGGAGCTCTTGAGAGATTAAAAGATGAAACAAGTTTAAAGGATAAAGCTAATTATGTTCTGAATGCTCAATCTTTAGCGAAAAAGATTTCTAAACGCACAGGCCTTAGTGTAGATCAGGTTATGCCTTATGTAGAAAAGGTTATAGAGGAAAACTCAAACACAGTCAATAAATATAGAGAAGCACAAAACAAAAGAACCGTATATCGTGGGGATTGGTCTTGGCAAATAAAGGCTTCCTACGTCATAGATAATGCTATCGAGAAAGTTATAGATCATCTAAAAGCGGAAGGTTCTGTGCAAGACAAACTTTATTATACAACAGATACTCTCGTTAACATTACACTCTTTACTGTTTCCGGTAATGGAGAAGGCGCAATAACATTTACATTACCTTATAAGAGCCAGAAAACCGAAAGAAGCCCGAGTGATATCGGAACGCCGGCTTTTGCTTATGTTCAAACTGAACATGAAGGCGGGTGGAGCGACTTTTGGGGCAATGCTAACAAGATAACTTTAATGGCTAAATATGATTCACAAGGCAATATTCTGGAATTTGCAAAAGTAATACATGGAAACACTGTTTTTGCATACCTTACACATGATGAAAAAGGAGAAATAAAGGTTAATATTTCCGAAGGAAAAGCATATCATCTCGCGCACAACAGAATACAAATCGAAGGAGATTTTAACGATTCTTGGTATACATTTGGCGACCCGGGACGAGTAACAGAAACCCTTCAGTTTGATCTTAAAACAGGAGTCAATATTATAGATAGCTTTGATGCTGCTGCTAAGAAGCTCGCTTATTTTGTAAATAACTTCTGGGAAATAATGGTAAAGCCAATTGCTGATTTATGGGGTTCAGGATGGGGTGGTAAAATAGTGTGCGGGCTTATTGCGGTCGTTGCCATCGTAGTCGCTGTAATTGCCGTTTGGTCTGCCATAGCATCAGGCGGTGCAACGCTTGCAATAGGAGGCTTTGTTATAATATCTGCAAAAGCTGCAGCTGTTGCTGCGGTTGCTGCTGCTATACTTATTACAGCTATGATTGTAACAGCAGCTATAGTTTCAAGCAGGGAATCAGACATGGACTGGTCAACTGGTAAACATGAAAAAGTTTCCGAAAAAAATATAAAGCAATTCTTTAAAACTGGCTTAGGGAACTTCATAAAAGGCACGATGAATGTATCGCTTGACATACTTATAATGGCTATTACCTGGAATATAGGTGGATCTTTTATGAATATAGGAACAAAGTGGGCCGCTAACATAGCAAGACGCGCCGCGGTAAAAGCCATACAACGCGCTGCCGTTGAAGCAACAAAGCAGGCTGCGAAAGAAGCTGTAAAACAATCAGTTGTAAGGGCTATATGGAATGCTATAAAACAAGGCCTTTCAAGGTTCAATAGATGGATAGTATCGAAGATGACAACCAAGTATGTAGGAAAAGTCGGCGAGCATTTCGTAGAAAGATCCGTAAAGATATTAACCAAAAGAGTTGTAACTGAAGGCGGTAAAAAGGTTACTGTTCACTCTGTAAGAGGAGTTGTTCTTACGCACGTCCTGCAAGGTTTCCACCCTGCTTATGTAGTTGGAATGTTTATAAGGCTTACATTTACTCTCCAGGCGAGCTTGCATCTTGCCGCAACGTTTATAACACCGCTTGTTTCAGTTATATCAGGACACAAAGATATTAATGATGTTCTACTTTCAGAAGGAGGAGACAGCTGGTTCTCGTTTAAATCAATAGGAAAAGAAATAAACATGATGTTCTTTGGCATGTCGCAAGGTACCACTGTAGGTCAAATAACAAACATAGTTACTAATCCAGATGCTCTTATATCGCATGTTGTGTTTATAGGTGTATTTTGCTTTGCAGGTATTATTCCTGCTTATACAGGCGCGGTGCTTGGCGGAACAGTGGGCTCTGTAGGAAAACTTTTTGGAAAAGGAGAAGCTTCTACAGCAGCAAGCGCTCTTGGACAAGGAGCTGCAGTAGGCGCTTTAACACACAACGCAGCAGCAGGAGCTCTTACAACAAGTATAGGATGGTTCTCCAGGCTTACGCAAGCTATGGGCAGAGCGTTGAAAAATATATTTACAAAGGAAAGTATGAAAAAAGCCGCTAGAGGCGCGCTCGTTCATACAGGAATATGGGAAGAGGGCATTAAAGAACCTATACTGGGTAATATACTTTTAAGCTGGGTACCTGACGATACTGCAAGGGAAATACTTGTTGAATTCTTTGATATGGACGGCGGCGCGAACGTAAGCTCAACAGTAAGAGAGATCCAAAGAGCTAATGTTGTAAATGCTGCTAGAGGCGTAGACTTAACGCCTGAGACAAGACGTAACTTAGATAGCCTTAATGTAAGAGCAAATGGTAAAAAATTATCACATGTAGTAGAAGACGTGCAAGAAGGAAGGGCAAGTCAGGATGACATAAACGGATTAGCAGAAGCTCTGGCAGAAGTTGACCTTCACAATGTTGACATAGCGCTAAATCTTTCTCTATCAAGTATGCTTGATGCAGCAGAAGCCATACAAAAGTTCTCAGAAATTAATAGCGGTTTAATAACCGCAGCTTCTCAAGGCGATACAGAGGCTCTTATGCAGATGGGGCTTTCCGAAGAACAAGCCAAAGATATTAACTATCGTAATAACTTAACATACCTTGCAAGAATAGGCGTGGCAAATGAATCTGACATCGGAGCTAGAATATTAAACGGAGTAGAAGTTGCAACTGCCATGATGAGAGGCGGGCGAGGATCTATTGAAAGCATAAGCCATGTTGTAGATGAAAAAGCAAAGAGCGCGCTAGAAGCACTTCTAGATATAGATGGAGGAAGCATTATAAGAGGCACAGGGCAGGCACTTCTTTCAATATTAGCAGAAACTAGAGGAGGCATGCATCTTGACGTTGCTGTTGGAAGAGCCGTAAGGTCAGCAAGCGCAAGTTACCTTGCGGGAGCAAAGGATGTTGATGATCTTTCTAAGAGGATAGAAACATTGTCTGGTATAAAAAATAACCACGTTGCCTCGGTTGTAAGAAGAGTAGCTGTATTAGCTCTTACTAACGAGCTTTCTTATGAGGAGATCTCTAAGGCTACCAAAGAAGCAGCTGTTATTCTTGCGTCTAACCAAATTGCATCTGATGCTAACGCATTCGGAGCGGCAAGCGTAAGCGTTCTGGGACAAAGGGCGTTTTCAAACGGCATACTAAGAGTTTTAGGTTTACCAGTAGATACTGTAACAGCTTTCGAGGCAAGCTTTGCTCAATTGCAAAAACAAAAAGTTTCAGAAGAAGTTATAGCAAGATTTATGCTGGGAGTAGAAAGAATTCTTCTTTCCGGCGTGTCTTCCGAAGAGGCGGCAAGCTTAGCAGGAAATATCGCAGGAATTGCTTTTGCATCTGAGGCAAATCTAGAAAGCAAAGAAGAAGAGGATAAGGTTTTTGACATAATGATGTCACTTGGCACAGATGCAGTAACCGCTCGTAATACTATCACGACCATGCAAGCTTCTCGAAATTTTGATACTCAAAGCGGGTATGAAGGCAGCACTTTCAACGGTTCATTTGATGCATTATTAAGAAGTCAAGCAGAATTAACATCTCTTAATTTAGGTGAAATGCTTACAAGGCAGGTTGCAAGTAGAGCGGTTCTTAAAAATAGAATAAATGCTAATACGCTTCAGCTTCTTTCATCTATAGGAATGGAAAACGAAGCGGAAGCTTTCGAGGCTCTTAATAATGCGCAAGACATTGACCAAAGAACAAAAGAGCTTATTGCTAGTCAGGCAGCTAATGAATTTCTCGTCGCAGGAACGGAAGCTTCGATGGCGATTGTGGGAGCTATCGTCTCTTACGCTCGAGGAGAAGCAAGACT